>CAZJSF010000031.1:15278-20248 GCA_964548515.1 uncultured Thermodesulfobacteriota bacterium | reverse complement strand
GCACCGGCCCCGAAGGGTCTCGTCGTGGCGAACCCGCCCTACGGGAGGCGGCTCGGGGGTGCCGGGTCTGCCCTCCGTGCCCTGGGCGGAGCGCTGGCCGGACGGCTCGGAGCGTGGCGCTGGGCCGTGGTCCTGCCGGGCCCCAGGACGCCCTGGGGGGCTGGATCGGAGGCGGCGCACGCGTTCACGAACGGAGGGTTGCGGCGGTGGCTCGTCGTGGGCGGACCACCGGAGCCGGTGGTCCGGGCGGCCGGGGAGGGCAGGTGATGGCGGAGGAGGGGGCGATGGGCGCCGGGCGGCTCGGAATCGAAGCGCTGCTGCGCGTCTTCCGGAACTGGTCCACGGCGGTGTTCGTGGAGGACCTGTCGGGCACCGTGCTGGGGATGAACCCGGCGGCCGAGCGCCTCTACGGGGTCTCCAGCGTCGAGTGGAACGGCCGTTCCATCGCGGAGGTGCTGCCGGAGGAAACCGCGGGGCTGCTGCCCGTGGTGCAGCGCAGCCTGGAGGAGCAGGGTTCCTTCCGGCTGGAGGCCTGGCAGCGGCGGGCCGACGGGAAGCGCTTCCTGGCCGAGGTGGAGGGCGCCGTGGCAGGGGACGGGGGGCCGGGGAGCCTCCTGGTCGTCACGGTGCGGGATGTGACGGTGGAGCGCCGCGAGCGGGCCGACCTAGCCGAGCGGGCCAAGGAGATGGAGAACCTTCTCCACGCCATCGCCCACGACCTGCGGACCCCCCTCGGGAACCTGAAGGGCTTCGCCTCCCTGCTCGACCGGGAACTCGGCGGGGCGGAGGGCCGGTCGCGCGACTTCCTGAACCGCGTGCTGGAGCACGCCGGGAGGCTGGACGGCCTCCTCTGCGACCTCCTGGAGTTCGCCCGGGTGGGCCGGGGTGGACAGGACCTCGTGCGCGACGTGGAGGTGGAAGGCTGCGCGCTCGCCGCCTGGCGGGACCTGGGCAACCAGGTGGCGCAGGCCGAGGGTGCCATCCAGGTGTCCGGCTCCCTGGGAAGGGTGCGCATGGCGCCGGTGCGGCTCCACCAGGTCCTCACGAACCTGTTCGCCAACGCCCTCAAGTACCGCAGGGAGGGGGTGCCCGCGCAGTTGACGCTCCGGGAGGTCGAGGTCCTGGCCCAGTGGAACGCGGCGCCGGGGAGCCGGTGCCTCGTGGTCGAAGACAACGGCATGGGCATACCGGACGAGGAGCAGGAGGTGGTGTTCGACCTCTTCCGCCAGGGGAGCCTCCGGCGCGAGGGGAGCGGGGTCGGGCTCGCCATCGTGCGGAGGATCCTGGAGTCGATCGGCGGACGGATTTGGGTGGAGTCGAGCCCCGGGGAGGGGAGCTGCTTCTACCTCATCCTCCCGGGAACCCGCGAGGAGCCGTGATGGCTGCGGGAACCGGGAGCCGACCCGCCGCGAGGGACCCCTCGGACGCCGTGGTGCTCCTGAACATGGGGGGGCCGGACTCCCTGGAGGCGGTGCGGCCCTTCCTGGAGAACCTCTTCTCCGACCCCGAGATCCTGCGGGTGCCGGGCTTCCTGCGCGGCTTCCTGGCGCGCCGCATCGCGGCCCGGAGGGCCCCCCGCTCCGCGGCCAACTACCGGGAGATCGGGGGGAGGAGCCCGCTCCGGGAGATCACGGAGGCCCAGGCGAAGGCCCTCGGCGCCGAACTCGGGCCGGGCCACACCGTGCACGTGGCGATGCGCTACTGGCGCCCGCGGGCGGCGGAGGTCGCCGAGCGCCTCCGGGAGGAGCAGCCGCGCCGGATCGTGGTGCTGCCCCTGTATCCCCAGTACAGTCGCGCGACGACCGGGTCGAGCACCGCAGACCTCGAGGGTGCGCTCCGCGCCGCCGGCGTGACGGCCCCCGAGGTGCGCGTCATCCGGTCGTGGCACGATGCCCCGGCCTACGCCGACGCCCTCGCGGGGTGCGTGCGGGAAGCACAGGAGGGGTTGGAGGACGTCACCGTCCTCTTCAGCGCCCACGGTCTCCCGGTGCGGCTCGTCGAGGAGGGGGACCCGTACCTGGACCAGGTGCAGGGAACCGTCGCGGCCGTGATGGCGCGCCTTCCCGGCCTGCCCCACCGGCTCGCCTTCCAGAGCCGGGCCGGACCGGTGCGGTGGCTGGAGCCGTCGGTCGCCGACGAGCTGCGAGCCCTGGCCGGCGCCGGGGTCCGCAGGCTGCTGGTCGTGCCCGTGAGCTTCGTGTCCGACCACATCGAGACCCTTCACGAGATCGACATCGAGTACGGAGAGCTGGCTCGGTCGCTGGGGTTCGAGGTCTTCCGGCGCACGCCTTCGCTCAACACGCGGCCCGACTTCATCCGTGCGCTGGCGGGCCTCGTACGCAGCGCGCTCCGGAGCTAGTATCGACGGCGCCGGGGCGCGCGCAGCCGCCGCGGCACATCCCAACTGCGACGCCTGCAGAAGAGGCGTGTTCGCGGCCTCGGGCCGCCAGAGCCAGGAGCACACCCCATGAGCGACAAGCAGGGTTTGTCCCGCCTCATCCGCAAGTCCTACGCGGACTACCCCCTGGACGAGGTGGTGGAGCGGGACGAGCCGAACCTCTACCGGGAGATATTCCCCTACACGGAGGTGTGCCGCACCCCGTTCGACGGGGTCATCCTGAGCCCGAACCCCCCCGAGGAGATCTGGATCACGGACACAACGTTCCGCGACGGGCAGCAGGCCCGCCCGCCGTACACGCCCGACCAGATCGTGACGATCTTCAAGTTCCTCCACGAACTGGGAGGCCCGAAGGGCGTCGTCCGGCAGACGGAGTTCTTCCTCTACTCGGAGAAGGACCGCGAGGCCGTGGAGCGCTGCCAGGCCCTCGGCTTCCGGTACCCGGAGATCACCGCGTGGATCCGGGCGGTGAAGGAGGACTTCAAGCTGGTGAAGTCCATGGGGATCAAGGAGACCGGCATCCTGACCTCGGTCTCCGACTACCACATTTACTTGAAGCTGGGGAAGAAGCGCAGGGAGGCCCTCCGGGACTACCTGTCGGTGGTGGAGGCCGCCCTGGCCGAGGGGGTGACCCCCCGCTGCCACTTCGAGGACGTGACCCGCGCCGACACCTACGGTTTCGTCGTGCCCTTCGCCCGGGCGCTCATGCGGGCCGGCGAGGAGAGCGGCATCCCGGTGAAGATCCGGCTGTGCGACACCATGGGCTTCGGCACGCCCTACCCGGGCACGGCCCTTCCGCGGAGCGTGCCGAGGCTGGTGAGGGCGATGATCGACGACGCCGGCGTGCCCCCCGAGCAGTTGGAGTGGCACGGCCACAACGACTTCCACAAGGTGCTCGTCAACGCCTCCACGGCATGGCTGTACGGGTGCGCGGCGGCCAACGGGACGGTGCTGGGCTTCGGCGAGCGGACCGGCAACCCCCCCATCGAGGGGCTCGTCATCGAGTACATGGAGCTCACGGGGACGTCCGACGGGATGAACCCGCAGGTCATCACCGAGATGCGCAACTACTTCGAGCGCGAGCTCGGCATGAGCATCCCGGCCGCGATGCCCTTCGTGGGTTCGGAGTTCAACACGACGAAGGCCGGCATCCACATCGACGGCATCTCCAAGGACGAGGAGATCTACAACGTCTTCGACACGGCGAAGATCCTCAACCGCCCGATGGGGATCGCCGTGACCGACAAGTCGGGGGTCGCCGGGATCTCCCACTGGATCAACACCCACTTCGCCCTGAGCGGCGACCGGAAGATCGACAAGCGCCACCCCGGCGTCGCGAAGGTCTACCGCTCGGTCATGCGCTCCTACGAGGGGGGCCGCACGACGGCCATGTCCAACGAGGAGATGGAGCGGAAGGTGCGCAAGTACATGCCCCAGCTCTTCATCTCCGAGTACGACAAGCTCAAGAAGCGCGTCCAGGAGATGGTGACCCACATCGTCACCGACCTCGTCGAGCATCCGGAGATCCGGTCCATGGACCCGGAGCGGATGGAGCGCGTGATGCGGGAGATGGCCGAAGTCCACCCGTTCCTCCAGTTCCTGTACGTCACCGACATGGAGGGCCGGAAGATCACGCGGAACATCACGCAGATCGAGGACAAGGCCAAGTACGCGGAGTACGAGGTGTACGACAACTACTCGGACCGCGCGTGGTTCACCGAGCCGGTGAAGAGCGGAAAGGTGTCCCTTACCGACATCTACGCCTCCAAGGTCACCGGCCGCCTGACCGTCACGGTCTCGGCCCCCATCTACGACCCCGAGGACCAGATGGCGGGCGTGCTGGGCATCGACATCAAGTTCGAGGAACTCGCGCGGGAGGAAGAGGAGGAGGAGTAGGGCGGCCGGCCGGGCCGGGACCCGCGCGCGCGGATGCGAGCAGCGACTCGAACTCCGCCCACGGGTATCCGCCGAAGGCCCGCGTGAAGACCGTGTTGTTGGTGAGGAGGGGATCCAGGTCGGAGGGGATCGTGCCGCGGGCCGCGAGCTCGTCCCAGATCGGCGTGCCCGGGATGGGCGACAGCTCGGTCACGTGGGGCCGGACGCCCAGGGAGCGGACGAAGCGCACCCCTTCCCGGACCTCCCCCAGGTCCTGCCCCGGCAGTCCCGCCATCAGGTACACCCCGATGGACTCGGCGGGAGCCCCGGCCCGCAGGAGCCTCCCCACGGCCTGCCGCAGGTCCCCGTTGCCCACCTTGCCGCCGGTGGCGGACTGACGCCCCGGGTCCACCGTCTCCAGGGAGAGCCGGATCGTGGCGAAGCGCGCCAGCGACGCCGCGGCCTCCCGGGAGACCCGGGCGGCGTGGAGCCCGTTGGGCGTGTGGAAGTTGAGCTTCGCGCCGCTCGCCGCGACCCTTCCCAGAATCTCGCCGAGCCTCTCCCCGAAATCGGCCAGCAGCGCGTCGTCGTAGAACGCCACGTCCCCGACCCCCAGGGTCGCAAGGGCGGCCAGTTCCTCGGCGACCTCCTTCGGCTCGAGGGCGTCGAACCCGTCCCACAGGCGGGCGGTCGCGCA
>CAZJSF010000031.1:0-15268 GCA_964548515.1 uncultured Thermodesulfobacteriota bacterium | reverse complement strand
GTAGCCGCACCGATATGGGCATCCCCGGGCGGTCCGGATGGCCGCGTAGCCGGCTCCGTCGTGCAGCCCCTGCCGGTGCCAGGGCCGCCGCTCGCGAACCGGGAGGGTCGGCAGTCCCAGGACCTCCGCGAGACGCTCCCCGATCCGCTCGAGGGGCCCCGGCAAGACGTGGTCCGCCCCGGAGTGGACGTGCGCGTGGTCCGGCCAGAGCGACGGGTAGATGCCCCCCAGCACGATCGGAACGTCGGGACGGAGGCCGCGGATCTCCCGGATCGCCCACTGGACCCCGGGATACCAGTAGGACATCCCGGAGGTGACGAGGACGGCGTCGAAGGTGCCGGCGAGCCGGATCCTCCCGCGGAATTCCTCGGGCGGGATGCCGTACCGAGCGTAGCGCCGGGGAAAGCCCCGCAGGGGGGCGGGAGCCTCCACGCAGGTGCGCGGGAACTTGCCCGGAGCGGCGAACGGCGAGAGGCAGTCCACGAGGGCGGACGTGGCACCCCGTTCCCACGCCCACTCGGCCAGGGCGTAGAGACCGAGGGGCCGGCTCCAGAAGTTGTGGGCGGCGAAGTCCGCGATCCACGGATTGACGAGGAGAAGCCTCACGGGCGGGTCTCGCCGGCGGGACGTTGCCCACGGGGCTGCCGCCCCGTGCCGGCCGGCCGCAGGGCTACCCGGGAAGGTGCGCGGCGGCCCACGCGGCGATCAGGGTGCCGAGGGATCCGGCGTCGGACGCGGCGGAGAGCACGTGGTCGGCACGGGCGAGCGACACGAACGCCTTCGGGTGGCGGGCCCAGCCGAAGATCCGCTCCCCGTGCTCGATCGGGACCACCTCGTCCGCCGCCGAGTGGACCACGAGCAGGGGCCTCCCGAGCCCCCTCACGAGGGACTCGCCGTCGAGGCCCTCGAGTTCCCGGAAGAGGCGGTCCGACACCTGCACGTTCTGCGGGCCGATCTGGACCCTCACAGTGCCGGCTTCCTCCGCCGTCTTCCGGGCGGACGGAAGGAGTCGGGCCAGGTGGAGCGGGTCCGCGGCGGTGCCCAGGGTGGCCACGGCCTTCACCGACGGGAGCTCCCGGGCGGCGAGGAGGCACGCGGTGCCCCCGAGGGAGTGGCCCACCAGGAGGGCGGGGTCGGCGCCCACGGTGCGCAGGTAGCCTGCCGCGGCCACGAGGTCGCCCACGTTGGAGGTCAGATCGGTCTCCTCGAAGCGCCCCTCGCTCTCTCCCAGCCCCGCGAAGTCCACCCGTAGGGACGCGACCCCGGCCTCCGCCAGGGCTCCGCCCAGGTGGTAGAGGGCCTTGAGGTCCTTCGTGCACGTGAAGCAGTGGGCCAGCAGAGCCCAGGCGCGGGGCCGCTCCTCCCGGGGCAGGTCGAGGCGGCCCGCCAGCGTCTCCCCGCGCCCGTTCGGGAAGGACACCCTCCGCCGCTCCACCGGGCGCCGGGACGCGGGCGTCACGTCCCGCCTACCGGCCCAGCATCACCCGGGGCAGCCAGGTGATCGTCTCGGGGAAGAAGGCGACCACCAGCAGGCCGATCATCTGGAGCACCACGAAGGGGATGATCCCGCGGTAGATGTGTCCCGTGGTCACCTCCGGGGGGGCCACCCCCTTGAGGTAGAAGAGCGCGAACCCGAAGGGCGGCGTGAGGAAGGAGGTCTGGAGGTTCACGGCGATCAGGACCGCCAGCCACAGGGGATCCACCCCCATGGAGATCATGATCGGCGTCAGGACCGGCACGTGGATGAACGTGATCTCGATGAAGTCCAGGAAGAACCCGGCGGTGAAGATGACGGCCATCACGATCACCAGGACGCCCCACTTGCCGAAGGGGAGCCACTCGATGAAGCGCCGGATCAGTTCGTCGCCCCCGAGGCCCCGGAAGACCAGCCCGAAGGCGGCGGCGCCCACGAGGATGATGAAGACCATGGACGTGAGCTTCGCCGTGGACTGCATCACCTCGCGCAGGATCGAGAGGTTCAGCCGGCCCTTGGACGCGGTGAGGATCGTCGCGCCGAGGGCGCCCAGCGAGGCGGCCTCGGTGGGCGAGGCGATTCCGGCGAAGATCGAGCCGAGGACCGAGAGCATGAGCAGCGCCGTCGGGACCAGCGCCACCAGGACCCGCCGGAAGAGGACCCAGCCGCGGACCGCGGCGAGTTCCTCCTCCGGGAGCCGGGGCGCCCAGTCGGGCTTGAGCACGCCGATGATCACGATCCAGACGGCGTACAGGGCCACGAGGATCATGCCCGGGATCACCGCCCCGACGAACAGGTCCCCGATGGGCACGTTCATGATGTCGCCCAGGAGGACGAGCACGATGCTCGGGGGGATGATCTGGCCCAGGGTGCCGGAGGCGGCGATCGTCCCCGTGGCGAGCTCCTTGTGGTACCCGCGGCGGAGCATGGTGGGGAGCGAGAGGAGCCCCATGGTGACCACGGTGGCGCCCACGATCCCGGTGGAGGCCGCGAGCAGGGCCCCGACCACGACCACCGAGATGGCGAGTCCGCCCCGAAGCCGGCCGAAGAGCAGGCCCATCGTATCGAGCAGGTCCTCGGCGAGCCCGGAGCGCTCCAGCATCACCCCCATGAACACGAAGAGCGGAACCGCGATCAGGGTGAAGTTTGTGACGACCCCCCAGATCCGGAGAGGCAGGAGGTTGAAGAAGTCCAGGCCGAACCCGATGTAGCCGAAGACGAGGGCGGTCCCGCCCAGGGTGAATGCCACCGGAAACCCGAAGAGCAGCACCCCGAAGAGGACGAGGAACATGATCCCTGGCAGGAGCTCCCGGAGGAGTTCAGGCATCTCGGTCCTCCCTTCTCGAGAGGACCCGAAGGGACTTCACGGCCTCGCTGAGGCCCTGGAGGGCCACCAGCACGAAACCCAGGGGGATCATGGCCTTCATGACGTAGCGGCCGGGGAGGCCGCCTGGGTCCGGGGAGAACTCGCGGATGCTCCAGGAGTTCTCCACGAAACCGCGGGTGCACCAGAGGACCAGGGCGCAGAAGGGGAGGAGCGCCACGAACACGCCCACGAGGTTGATCCAGGCGCGACCGCGTTCCCCGAGCCGGGCGTAGAAGATGTCCACCCGCACGTGGGCGTCCGCCTTGAGCGTGTAGCCGGCGCCGATGAGGAACACGACGCCGAACAGGTGCCACTCCAGTTCCTGGAGGCCGATGTTCCCCCGCTGAAAGCCGTACCGCATGATCGTGTCGTAGGCGGTGACGGCCACCATGGCCAGGGTGAGCCAGGAGACCACGCGCCCGGCCGCCTCGTTGACACGGTCGAAGAGTCGAGAGAGGGCGTGGAGGAGGTTCATCGGGCCTCCGGTCTTCGGGGGAAAGCTCCCGGGACGCCGCGAGCGGCCCAACGCTACCATTGCGCCGGGCGAAAACCAACACCGCCATCGTGCCCGCCGGGCTCGGCGTTCACGGGTCGGGGGGCGGGGCGCCGGCGGGCAGCAGCCTGGCGAGGCCCGCGGTGGCGCCCACCGCGAGGGCGACGCGGGGCCCGAGCACCCAGAGCGCGTCAGCGCCCATCACGACGAAGAGGAGCGTGTCCTCGATCACGGCGTGGCAGGTGCACAGGAAGAGGGCCAGGAGGAAGACCTCCCGGCGGCTCATGGCCCCCGCGCGGGCCTCCTCGATCAGGACCCCGGCCCCGTACACGATCCCGAGGACCAGTCCCGCGACGAGGGGGACGACGCTCGCCTCCCCCAGGCCCAGGCGTCGGACGGCGAGGCGCCACGGCCCGGCGCGCCGGCGGAGCCACCGGTTGTCGCGGAGGACCTGGTAGCCCACCGTGAGGGGGAAGATGATCAGCGCGATCTCGCCCACCGTGAGCAGCGCCCTCCCCACGGAGTGCGCCACGTTCACGGGAGCACCCCGTTCACGAGGATCCCCGCCACGGCACTCAGGGCGATGCGGAGTCCCGCCAGGGCGACCCAGCGGGTGCCGACCTGCCGGATGATCGCGGTCTCCAGGATCATCCCGTGGCAAAGGCCCAGCATGAGCCCGAGAATGGTCACCTCCCTGGGCCCGAGGCCGAGGGGGGCGAGGGCCCCGATCGCCGCGTAGAGGTTCACTGTGGCCCCGGCGACGAGGACGACCGCCGCTTCTCCCGGGAGGCCGAAGGCCCCCATGGCGGGTGCGAGGAACTCGGAGAGCGCCTGGAGGGCAGGGGTCTCCTGGAGGAGGTCCACGAGGAGGTACACCGGTACCATGACCTTGGCCAGGACGAGGACTGCGCGGCCGCCGCGATGCACGCCGGTCCGCAGGGATTGGGCGAGGGTGGGGGAGTGATCCACGATTCCTCCGAGGGCGGGAGCATGCCATGGGCCGGGGCGGGCCTCAATCGAGAAAGCGGGACGGGCGCGGAGTGGCTCCCTGGATCACGACAGGACAGCTGTGGAATATGCTGTAGCTTGGTGGAAGAAAAGGGATTGACAAAGTCATCTTTGAGTCTTAGGATTGAATCGGAACGAAAGTTCCCCCTTTGCCCCGGTCCTTTCCTCCTGGGATCGGGGTGTTTTTTGCCTTGGGTCCGACGAAGCGACGGGGAAGTGAGGGGGGAGGGGACCGCGAGCGGGAGCCGCGCGCTCTCGAACGCTTCTCCGAAGGAGCGGCACGAACGGCTCGGAGGGGGTCGGGGACCGGGTCCTCAGCGCCCCCGGCGCGGAAGGATGCATCCCCGGTCCGGCGCCACGGATGGTCCGGGGCGCCGGACTGCCGGCACGGGGGTGCGGGTCGTCAGCCGCAGCTTCCGCTGCATCCCGCACAATCGCTGGGCTCGCAACTCTTCTGGAGTGCGGCCAGCTCCTCGGCGCGGGGTTCCCGGACTTCCTCCACCCGGACGTCGAAGTGCAGGCGCTGCCCGGCGAGGGGGTGGTTGAAGTCGGCGAGCACGTCGCTCTCGTTCACGGACTTGACCCGGAACATGACCGGTCCCTGGGGCCCGCGGGCCTCGAAGCCCATCCCGGGCTGGATGTCCAGGTCTTCGGGAAAGTTCTCCCGGGGGATCTCCTTCACCAGGCTCGGGTTCGACTCCCCGTAACCCTCTCCCGGCTCGACACTCACCTGCCGGGACTCGCCGGCCGCCATGCCTTCGATTCCCTTCTCCAGACCGGGGATCACCTGCCCCGTCCCGAAGATGAAGCCCAGGGGATCGCCCGGCGAGGAGCGGTCCACCACTTCGCCCGAGTCCAGCTTCAGTGTGTAGTCGATCGCCACGAACCTACGATTTTCCGCCTTCATCCGCGTCTTCTCCCGGAAGGTGTCTGCCGTCCACGGTCTTCCCACGATTTCAAGAGGGAGCAGGCTAGTCTCCGGGACCGCGGAAAGTCAACCGCCAGGGGTGGGATTTCGGGGCCGGCGCGTGGTTGTGGGGCCGCTCACGCCTCTGCTAGAGTCCACCGTCCAACCTGGGCCCTTCCCCCGAAAGGAGAAATCCCATGCCCGTGAGTCGCTCGATCCGCGAGGCCATGGTCCGGTCCTCCTGGATCCGGAAGATGTTCGAGGAGGGCGCGAGACTCAAAGCCGAGTTCGGCGAGTCGAACGTCTTCGACTTCAGCCTCGGGAACCCGAATCTCGACCCGCCCGAGGCCTTTCGCAGGGTGCTGCGGGAACTTCTGGAGGAGGACCCGCCGGGTTGCCACGGCTACATGCCCAACGCCGGCCTTCCGGCGGTGCGCGAGGCGGTCGCCGCCCAGGCGTCCCGTGAGCAGGGTGTCGAACTCCAGGGCAGGCACGTGGTGATGAGCGTCGGCGCCGGCGGCGCCCTGAACGCGATCCTCCGAGCCATCCTGGAGCCGGGTGACGAGGTGGTGGTCCCGAAGCCCTACTTCGTGGAGTACGACTTCTACGTGGAGAACCATCGGGGAACGCTTCGAACGGTCCCGACGTCGGAGGACTTCGACCTGCTCATGGAGCCCCTCGAGCAGGCGATCACCGCCCGCACGCGGGCGGTGCTGATCAACTCCCCGAACAACCCCACGGGGAAGGTCTATTCGCGCGACAACCTCCTGGAATTGCGGGATCTCCTGGAGCGCAAGTCGGCGGAGCACGGCAGGACCATCTACCTCATGTCGGACGAGCCCTACCGGAAGATCGTCTACGACGGTCACGAAGTGCCCGGCGTGCTCTCCCTGTTTCCCAACTCCATCGTCTGCACGTCGTACTCCAAGGACCTCAGCTTGGCCGGAGAACGCATCGGCTACGTGGCGGTGAGCCCGCGGGTGCCCGAGGTGGACGTGCTCCTGGGCGGGCTCACCCTCACCACTCGGATCCTCGGCTTCGTGAACGCGCCCGCCCTCATGCAGCGGGTGGTCGGCCGCCTGCAGGGCGTGAGCGTGGACGTGGACCGGTACCGGCGCAACCGCGACCGGCTCTTCGAGGCCCTCGTGGAGGCGGGGTACCGGTGCCACAAGCCGGAGGGCGCGTTCTACCTGTTCCCGAGGAGCCCCATCCCCGACGACGTGGCCTTCGTGCGCGAACTGCAGAAGGAGAACATCCTGGCGGTGCCGGGCAGCGGATTCGGGGGGCCGGGCCACTTCCGGCTCGCCTACTGCTGCTCGCCCGAGACGGTGGAGCGGAGCCTTCCGGGCTTCCGCCGGGCCATCGAGCGCTGCGTGCCCCGATGAGAGGGGAGCGGGCGGGCCCGCGTCGGAAGCGGGACACCTCGCACCCGCGATAGGGGATTCGCCGCGCCGGGGCGCCGGCGGCGGGAGCCGTCTCGATGCTCATCCTCGACGGACACAACCTGATCGGCCGGAGCCGGGGGCTCTCCCTCGACCGGGAGGCGGAGGGCCGGGAGGCGCTCCTCCGCAGGCTCGCGGCCTGGGGGCGCCGCGGGGTGACGGTCGTGTTCGACGGGGACCGGCCGGGAGCCCGCAAGGCGGAGAGGTTCGGCGGGGTGACGGTCGTGTACGCGCCGGCGGGCCGCACCGCGGACGACGAGGTCCTCGCGCTCCTGGACCGGGGCAACCCCCGGGCCTGCACGGTCGTGACCTCGGACCGGCGGCTGGCCTCGGAGGCCGCGGCCCGGGGTGCCCGGGTCGAGCCCTCCGAGGACTTCCTCGCAAGACTGGGCCGACGGCGGAGGCCCTCGGCCGCGGACCCTCGGACCGCCGCACCCGAGGCCGGAGAGGTCGAGGAGTGGCTCCGGCTCTTCCAAGGCGGGCACAAGATGTAGTGTCGTAGAGACAGCGCAAATACTGCCAGTTGTGTCTTTCCCCTTTACCCCGCCCCCGTCCTCCGGTATCCTCCCGGGGATTCCAATCCCCCAGCCGGAGCGACCTCCTCCATGAAGCTCAAGAAGCTGGAGTTGAGTGGTTTCAAGTCCTTCCCCGAACCGACGGAGTTGGCGTTCCACGAGGGCACCACGTCGATCGTGGGCCCCAACGGGTGCGGGAAGTCGAACCTCATCGACGCCATCCGGTGGGTGATGGGGGAGACGAGCGCCAAGGGGCTCCGGGGCGACTCGATGGAGGACGTGATCTTCTCGGGCAGCGACGGGCGCAAGCCCGTCAACCTGGCCGAGGTGACGCTGACCCTCACCCAGGCGGAAGGGTACCTGCCGGAGAAGTTCGGCTCCTTCGACGAGGTCTCCGTCACCCGCAGGCTCCACCGCTCCGGGGAGAGCGAGTACCTGATCAACCGGGTGCCCTGCCGTCTCAAGGACATCACCGAGCTCTTCATGGACACGGGAGTCGGCCGCAGGGCGTACTCGGTGGTGGAGCAGGGGCGGATCGACTCGATCCTGGCGGCGAAGCCCAAGGACCGCCGGTTCCTGATCGAGGAGGCCGCGGGGATCACCAAGTACCGGAGCCGCAAGGAAGAGGCGCTCCGGAAGATGGAGCACACCACCCAGAACCTGCAGCGCATCGCCGACGTCATCGGCGAGGTGCGGCGGGAGATGAACGCGCTCAAGCGGCAGGCGACGCGTGCGGAGGCGTTCAAGGGACTCCGGGGCGAGAAGAAGCGCTTGGAGCGAGACCTGCTCGTGGCGTCGTGGCTCGATCTCCAGGGCCGCGTCGCGGAGGCCCGGGCCTTGCTGGAGGCGCGGCGGCGGGAGCTGGAAGCCGCCGAGGTCGCGGCCGCCGGGAAGGAGGCGGGCCTCGAGGAGGGCAGGCTCCGGTTCCTGGAGGAAGAGCGCGGGCTCGAGGCCCGGCAGCGGCAGGTCTACCACCTGCGCGGGGAGATCGGGCAGCGGGAGAGCCGCCACGAGTTCCTGGGCCGGGAGGTGCGGGAACTGGAGGCCCGGAGCCGTTCCGCGGAGGAGGAGGGGCGGGAGCTCCGCGAACGCGTCGGGACCCTCGGCGCCGAGCTGTCCTCCCTGGAGGGGGAGCTTCGCGAGGTTGAGGAGCGCATCGGGGAGCGGGAACGGGGGGCCGGGGATCTCGACGACGCCCAGGCGGCCGCGGCGAAGGCGCTCCGGGAGCACGAGGGGGCCCTGGAATCCCGCAACCGCGAGCTCCTGGGGCTCCTGGGAGAACTCACCCGGGTGAACCACTCCCTCGACCACGCGCAGCGCCAGGGGGAGGACGTGAGGCGCCGCCTGGAGGGGATGGAGCGCCAGGGCGGGGAGGTGGAGGAGCGCCTCCGGGAGATCGGGGGCGAGGTCGAACTCCGCGAGGCGGAAGTGCGCGAGGCGGAGGCCGCGACGGGGAGCGCGGGGGAAGACCGGCTGCGCCTGGAGGTCCAGCTGCGCGAGGCGCGGGCCGCGCGGGAGGAGGGGGCCCGGCGGGTCGAGGGGGTGCGGAAGGCCCTCCAGGACGATCGGTCGCGGCTGAAGGCCCTGGAGCAGATCAAGGAGAGCCTGGAGTGGTACGGCGCCGGGGTGAAGGCGATCCTGCGCGACGCGAAGCAGAGCGGGCGCAACGGGATCCACGGCGTGGTGGCCGACACCATCGCCGCGTCCTCCGAGTACGAGGCGGCGCTGGAGGCGGCGTTGGGGGAACGCCTCCAGTACGTGATCGTCGAGGACTCCGGGCGGGGTCTGGACGCGGTGCGCCAGCTCAAGGAGCGCCGCGCCGGCCGATCGAGCTTCGCGCCGGTGAATTTGCGGGAGGCCCACGCCCCGAAGATGCCCCGTGTCTCCGAGTCCTGGGCGCGCGGTCCCCTCCTCGACCTGGTGAAGGTGGCTCCGGACTACGACCGGTTGGCGCGGTGCCTGCTCGGCGACGTGTTCGTGGTGGAGACCCTCGAACACGCACTGCGGCTGTGGGAGAGCAACGGGATCCGCGCGACCCTGGTGACGCTGGAGGGCGAGACCATCAGCCCCGAGGGCGTGATCTCCGGCGGAGCGGCGGGAAGCGCCGGGGCGGGCCTGCTGCGCAAGAACCGGGAGATCCGCGAACTGCGCGAGCGGGTGGCTCGAGGCACCGCCGAGCTCCAGGGTTTGGAGAGCGCCCTGGGCGAGGCCACCCGGCGGGAGGAGGAGATCCTGGGCCTTCTCGACGCGGCCCGGGAGGAGGTCCACCGGCGGGAACTCCGCGCGGCGCATCTCGCTCGGGACCTCGCCCAGCTGCGGGAGCGTCGCGACCGACTCGAGGAGCGGCGCGAGGCCATGGAGTTCGAGAGGGGCGACCTCGCTGCGGCGGGAGATCGCTTCCTGGAGGAGCGGGCCCGGTGCGAGATCGAGCGCCGGGAACTGCTGAAGCAGCAGGAGGCGGCCGAGGCGGCCCGTGCCGAGTCGGAGGAGGCGTTGCGCCGAGCCCGGGGAGTCTGGGAGGACATCCAGGCCAGGGTCACGGCCCACCGGGTGGCGGAGGCGTCGGACCGGGAACGTCGCGAGGGACTGGCGGAGCGCGTGCGGGCTCTGCGCACGAGCATCGAGAACGTACAGCGGCGCGCGGAGAAGCTCGCCGAGGAAGCGGCCCAGGGGCACCGGACCCGCAGCGCGCGGGCCGAGGAACTCCACCGCGTGGCCGCCGAGGCGGAGGCCCTGCGAACCGCGCTGGTGGAGGAGGAGCGGGGCGCTTCCGAGTTCGCCCAGCGCCTGGAGGCCCTGCGGGGGACCCTGACGCAGGAGGAGCGGGAGGCGGCGGAACTGCGCCGGGCCGTGGAGGGGGCGCGCAAGCGCGAGGCGGAGGCCGAGCTCGCGCTGCGGGACGCGGAGATGCGGGGTGGGAATCTCGCGGACCGCTACCGGGAACGCCTGGGCGGCGAACTGGGCGCCGAGGCGGCCTCGGGGCTTCCGGAGGGCTTCGACCCCGCGGCGGCGGAGGGGCGCGTGGCGGCACTGGCGTCCCAGATCGAGGGCTTCGGGGAGATCAACCTGCTCGCGATCGAAGAGTACGAGGAGCGCAGGACCCGCTTCGAGTTCCTCGAGGGGCAGCGCCAGGACCTCGAACAGAGCCTCGAGTCCCTTCGGCAGGCGATCCAGAGGATCAACCGAGTCTCCCGGGAGCGGTTCGCGGAGACCTTCGAGAAGGTCAGCGACACCTTCCGCGATCTCTACCCGCAGCTCTTCCAGGGGGGGGAGGCCCGGCTGCTCCTGACCGACCCGGAGGACCTCCTGGAGACCGGGGTGGACATCGTGGCGCGCCCCGCGGGGAAGCGCCCCCAGCACATCAGTCTGCTCTCCGGCGGGGAGAAGGCCCTGACGGCCGTGGCCCTGATCTTCTCGATCTTCCTGGTGAAGCCGAGCCCCTTCTGCATCCTGGACGAGGTGGACGCTCCCCTCGACGAGGCCAACATCGGGCGCTTCTGCGAACTGATCCGGTCCATGGCCGGAACGTCCCAGTTCCTGCTGATCACCCACAACAAGTCGACCATGGAGGCCGCGGACCACCTCTACGGGGTCACCATGTCGGAGCCGGGCGTGAGCCGAGCCGTCTCGGTGCGCCTGACCGAGGAGAAGGCGGAGGCGGCCTGAGGGGAGCGCGGGGCGCTGGGGGTCAGTGGGCCGCGAGGTCGCGAAGGATCCCTGCCAGCGTGTTCACGCGGTACGGCTTCGGGGCCACGGCCCGAAAACCGTGGGAGCGGTATTCCGCCATCACGGGGTCGTTGGAATAGCCGCTCGAGGCGATCACCCTGGCTGCCGGGTCGAGCGCCAGGAGCCTGCCGACGGCTTCCTTCCCCCCCCTCCCCCCCGGCACGGGAAGGTCGAGAATCACCGCATCGAACGGCCTGCCGGCGGAGAGTTCCTGTTCGTACCTCGCCAGGGCGTCCTCCCCGTTGCCCGCGGTCTCCACCTCGTAGCCCAGGAACTCCAGCATCGCCGTGGCCGCGTCCCGCACCATCGCCTCGTCGTCCATCACGAGGACGCGCCCTGCTCCCCCCGCGAGGTCCTCGTCGGGGTCGGCTCTCCCGGCTGCCGCGCGCCCCGTGGCGGGAAGGTAGACGTGAAACGTGGTTCCCTCCCCCGGGCGCGAGTCGAACGCGATGTGGCCCCCGTGGCGGCGCACGATGGAGTAGGCCGTGGTCAGTCCCAGGCCGCTTCCCGTGCTCTTCGTGGTGAAGTAGGGGTCGAAGACGCGGTGGGCCACCTCCGGCGGAATCCCTTCCCCGCCGTCCTCCACCGAGACGCGCACGTAGGGGCCCGGGGGCAGGGGAAGCCCCTCGTCCCCCCCGACTTCCACGTTTCCCATCGCGACCCGGGTGGTGCCCCCGGCGGGCATGCTCTGATCGGCGTTGATGACGAGGTTGTGCACGACCTGGCTCACCTGGCACGGGTCGAGCTGCGCGGACCAGAGCCCTTCCTGACACACCACCTCGGAGGAGGCCCTGGAGCCGGACAGGGCGAAGTGGACCGCCTCCGTCACCAGTTCGGCCACCGAGACCTCCTCGCGCAGGGGATCCCCCCCGCGGGCGAAGGTGAGCAGTTGCTGGGTGAGGTCCCGTGCCCGCACGGCGGCGCGCTCGGCCTCCTCGAGGCGCGTCTGGACCGGGTCGCCGCAGGTGCCCCGAACCCTCGCCAGGGAGATGTTCCCCAGGATCGCGGTGAGGAAGTTGTTGAAGTCGTGGGCGATGCCCCCCGCGAGGACGCCGAGGGATTCGAGTTGCTGCGCCCGTGCGGCCTCGGCCTCCATGCGGACCCGGTCGGTGACGTCCCGCAGGATCGCCCGGGTGGCTCCGGGGGACCCGTCCCGGGGGTCGGCATCGACGTTGCCCTCGAGTTCCACCCGCCGACCAGACCGGGAGAGGAAGGCCAACTGCAGTCGAGTTGCCGGTTCCCGCTCGGCCGAGGCGCGGAGCAGGTCCTCCCACAGATCCCGGGAGTCCGGAGCCAGGACGTCGAAGATCCGGAGTGCCGCCACGTCCTCCGGGGAGTACTCCAGGGTCTCCAGCCAGGCGCGGTTCACGTAGCGGAAGCGGCCGTCGGCGTCGACGCTCTGGATCAGGTCGCTGGCGTTGTCGAAGAGGTCGCGGTACCGGGCCTCACTCTCGGCCAAGGCGGTGAGGGCGCGGCGTCGTTCGGTGATGTCGAGGTAGACGAGGACCACCTGCCGGAGACGCCCGTCCGCGCCGTGCACCGGGGTCGCCACGACGTCGAAGTGCCGGTCGCCCAGCACCCAGTCCTCCCGCCGGACCACGGAGCCCGCCTCCACCGCCCGGCGGAAGGTGCACCGGGGCAGGGGGGCCGCGCGCCCGCAGATGGCATCGAAGCAGGTCCTGCCGGAGGGGGAGGGGTGGTTTCCGAGCAGGCACCCGTGGGCGGTGCGGTTGAACGCGCGGATCCTCATCTCCGGATCCAGGACCACGATCCCCACGCCCGCCGAGTCGAAGACGGCCTTGAGCTCCCCGTGGGCGAGTTGGAGCTGGTCGTGGGTCTCGTTCACGTGCGCCAGCACCTGGGCGAAGGATTCGGCCAGGACCCCGATGGGGTCCAGCGCCGTGAGGTCCTCGTCGTCGAGTTCCTCGGCGCGCAGAGGCACGGTCCCCATGACGGCGAGGAGCTGATCCACCTTGTCCCGGATGTAGCCGAGCGCCCGGGCGTTCTCCTCGCGAAGGCGGGCGTTCTCGGCCCGGAGGCTCTCGAACTCCGACGGGGTGTGGTCGGGGCGGCTGGGGAAGTGCGGGGCGGGTCGCAACATGGTCTGGCGTCCCTTTGCCGTCAGGGGCTCGCGCGTTGCACGGTGATCGCGTAATGGCCGCTTCGAGCTTCGACGTCGACCCGGTACCCCATGCTCGCGACGGCGCCCGGAATCGTGTGGGTGGCGTCCCGACTGTCGGTGAGCACCACGAGGTGGAGCACGCCGGCGCGCAGGGGGCCGCGCAGGGAGTTGACCTCCCGAAGGGTCGTCAGGAGGGTCGAGGGGCAGATCTGCCCCCGGATGTCCAGGTCCCGCACGGTGGGGTTCATGGGGCCTCCGGAAAGGCACGAGGAGCCGCGGCGCCTTCCAGGGCGGGCGGGCGCGGGGCGGGCAGGACGAAGCGGGTCAGGATCCGGCTCCCGACCCACGCGCCGGGAACCATCCCTCCCGCGAACAGCAGGCTCTGAGCGGCCAGGACGGGGACGCCCCCGAGCAGGTGCCATACGTTGCACCCGCTCCCGAGGCGGGCGCCCAACCCCAGGAGCACTCCTCCGAGCAGGGCCGAGCCGTACTGACGGACGGGGGCCCGAACCCGAACGCGGAACTCCCCCAAGAAGGCGGCGGACCCGAGGGCGCCCAGGACGATGCCCACGACCACCGGGCCCTGGACCGCCGCGATCCCGTCCCACGAGGCTCCGGGGCCTCCGCGCAGCCGCAGGTCCCAGAGGGGGAGGTGGACGTCCAGGGGAACCGCGGAGAAGAAGGCTAGGCCCCCCGTATGTCCCGGCACCACGACCCCTTCCGTCCAGGCGGCGAGCTTCGCATAGAAGGTGGTGATTCCCAGGGGCATGCCCACGAGAACGACGGAGGCGGCGCTCACCGCCGACAGCAGCAACGCCGCCCGCGGCGGGGAGAGGTACCCGCGCACGGGACTCCGGGCATGGGGTGAGGCTGCTTCGCGCCGGGGGCTCCCCAGGAGCGTAAGACAGCAGGCCCCGGCGAGCCCCACCCACACGTACGAGACACCCGCGAGCCGCGGGATCGTCACGGCGTCGGTCCCCAGTGCGAGGGCCTCTGCGACTCGCCGCCACATCGGGTGGACCTCGGCGTAGACCGCGCCGCCCGCCACGATGCCCAGGAGCCCCGCCGCGGCCAATCCGCTGCCGGCCCCCAACTTGTAGAGGACCCCCACGACGCAGCCTCCCGCCAGGACCATGCCGACCCCGAACAGGAAGCCCCCGGCAGCCCCGGCGAGCGTGGGAGTTCCCAGGAGCGGGAACGGAAAGGCGGGGAGGGCGCCGAGGGTTGCGAGGGCGGTGAACGCAGCGGCGTTCGACGCCAGGAGGATCGCCAGCGCCCGCAGCAGGTCGGATCGTCGGAACAGGAACCAGTCCCGAAACGCGCCGGCCAGGCAGAAGTCGCTCCGATGCATGGCGAACCCGGCGAGGGAGCCGAGGACCAGGCAAGAGAAGGAAATCACGAGCTCGGGTTCGGGGATCAAGGCGTCCTTGCCCAGCGATGAGGGGAACGGGATGTCCCTCCTGATCGGTCGGCAGGGGCCTCACCATGAGGAGGCGGGTCGACGGGCGGGCAACGTGGTCCGCGGGGAACGGCCCCGCTACTCGACGGGATCCTCCCCCAGGTAGGCCTTGATGACGGCGGGGTCTTCCCGGATCTCCGCGGGGGTCCCCGCTGAGATCCGCCGCCCGTAGTCCATGACGAAGATCCGGTCGGAGATGCGCATCACGAGCTTCATGTCGTGCTCGATGAGCAGGATGGAGACCCCCTCGTCGTCCCGGATCCGGCAGATCAGGTCGTCGAGTTCGGCGGTCTCCTGCGGGTTCATCCCGGCGGCGGGCTCGTCGAGGAGCAGGAGGAAGGGGTCGGTGGCGAGGGCACGGGCGATCTCCAGCCTGCGTTGCGCCCCGTAGGGCAGGTTCCGGGCGTGGTCGTTGACGTAGCGTGCCAGGCCCACCTTCTCGAGCAGTCGGAAGCTCCGGGCCGCGGTGTCGCGCTCCTCGGCGCGGGTTCCCGGGCCCCGGAGCACCGCCCCGAGGACGCCCGAGGACGTTCGGCAGTGGCGGCCCACCATCACGTTCTCCAGGGCGGTCATGTTCTGGAAGAGGCGGATGTTCTGGAAGGTGCGGGCGAGCCCCCGCTCGGTCACCTGGTTGGGCTTGCACCCGTTGATCCTCGCCCGCGGCCTCCCCGGGGGCGACACCACGATGTCCCCGGCGGTGGGCACGTAGATGCCGGTCACGCAGTTGAAGAAGGTGGTCTTCCCGGCGCCGTTGGG
>CAZJSF010000030.1:0-20349 GCA_964548515.1 uncultured Thermodesulfobacteriota bacterium | reverse complement strand
CTGCGCAAGAAGGCGGAAATCACGGTGAACGAGGACCTGCTCTTCTGACGCCGAGCGTCCCTTCGGGGCAACACCGCCCGGAGGGGCTCGACCGGATCCTCCCGACCCGAGCCACGAACCGACGGGGCGAGCGCCATCAAGGGCTCGCCCCTTCTCTTTTGCGCGAGGCCGGAAGACGTGGCGGCAGACCTCCCTTCTCGCGCCCGTGCAACCCGCCAAGCGGCTCCCAGCCGCACGGCGAACCCTTCCCCCAGGAGCGCAAACCCGCCCCCCCGGAGCGGGGACCCCGCCGAGGGTCGCAACGAGGACGACTTCGGTAAAGAAACCCGGCCGCCGGGACGATCCGTAGGGAGCCGGGGGGCGGGAGCAGGGAGAGGACTTCTTGGAAATGACCAACGAACGCGGCACAGGCGACTCGGGGTGGATCGGCGACCTGCGCCGGGACGCCCGCTGGAAGGAGGGCCTGCTCGCCACGCTGCGCCTCCGGGGAGACGAATGGCCCGCCCTCACCGGCGACCTGTCGCTGGGCGGAGTCAAGATCGCGGTCCACGCCGCGGTGCCCTTCGTGGGAGAGCCGGTCTTCCTGGCCATCGCCTTCGAGAAACGAGTCATCGAGGTGCGGGGCGTGGTCCAACACGTCCGGGAGAGACCCTGGGGCAGCATCGTGGGGATCTCGTTCGAGGAGAGCGCCCACACCGATCTGGCGCGCCGGTGCCTGGAGAGAATCGGCGGCCCCGGGAACCGGGAACCGAAGACGTTCGGCGCGGGCGATGCGCATGGGAACGCGGACGGTTCGAGCCCCGCGTGAGGCCCCGTTGACCACGTCGGTAGCAGCTTACATGGACCGGTACTTCCGGTTCACCGTGGAGGGGCCGGTCGACGGCGAGGCCTTGTTCGAGTCCTGCCTGCGCGTGTGCGCCCTGTTCGGGAGCAAGGGGCCGCGCAACCTCCTCGTCGACGTGCGCCGGGTGGAGTGGCGCGCCGCCACCACCGACATCCACTACTTCGCCTCGACCATGGAGCGTCCGGATGGCGTGCGGATCGCCCTCCTGTGCCGCCCGGACGACCACGACGCCCACTTGCTCGAGACGGTCGCCGGCAACCACGGCGTCCCCCTCCGCCGGTTCCACGACGAGGCGGAGGCCTTGGGGGTCGTGGAGACGTAGGCTCCGGCGGGCTGTCGCGGGGCGGTCCCTCGGATCGGGACATCAGTGTAGCTGCAGGCCAACATACGGATGGCATTCGGGGAAGGAGCCCAATCCCATGGACAAGAGAGAGCATCACCGCAGCCGACACCGCCTCCGGGTGCGCCTGGAGCCCGGCACGATCCACAGCATGACCGGCGACGTGAGCCCCGGCGGCGTGTTCGTCTACTCGCACCGCCTCCTCAAACCGGGCACCGTCGTCCACTTCCAGGTGGAACTCCCCGAAGGCGTGGCCGAGGCCGAGGGCGTCGTGCGCTGGGCCAAGCGGGTGCCGCCACAACTGACGTCCGTGGCCCGGGGCGGGATGGGCGTCGAGTTCACCCGGGTGTGCGAGAAGCTCCAAGCCTACCTCGACGACTCCTGCACCATCCTGCTTCGGGCTGTGTAGCCGAGGCAAGGTGCGAGCGCCGTTGACCCGCAGGAGATGGGCCCCCTCTCGTCGGTGGGCCGGCACGGGGCCGAAGGATGTGACCCGGTGACCGTCTCCGCGCCACGCCTCGTGCTCTCCGACTGCGCCGCCGCCTCGGCCATCGTGGCGTTCGTCGCGATCACCCGGGCACCGAAGCTCCTGACCTCCCTCGCCCGCAAGGTCCCTCCCGACATCGTCCCGATGCCGGTGGACCGGCTCTCCAGCTTCTGCCGTCGGGTGCGGGGCACGCCCATCGCCCTCAACGGCCTGGTGGTGTGCGTGCCCGAGGAGAGCCTGCCGGAAGAGGACCGCGCCGTCGTCGACGACCTCGGCCGCCTGATCCCGGTACTGAGGATTCACGACGACCCCCGGGAGGCGGGTCGGGCCTTCTTCGAGCGCTGCCGGGAGGCCGCGCCCCGGGTCCCCCGCGCCGTCGACCGGTTCGAGTACCGACGCCCGGTGGTCGTCGCCCCCGGCGGGGGGGACTCCGCGCAACGGCGCCTGCTCGCCGGCCGAGAACGTCTCTCCCGGAGGGCTCTTCCTCAAGGACCCCTCCTTGTCCTGCGACCGCGACGCGGTGCTCCGTCTGCGGTTTCCCGGCCTGCCGGAAGTGCCGGAACTGATCGGCCGAGTCCGCTGGGTGCGCACCGAGAGGGAAGGCGGGCAGGCCGTCGGGTACGGCTGCGCCTTCGACAACCCCGTGGAGGCGGCGGTACGCCGTCTGCTCGCGGATGCGCGCACCCCTGGGACTCCACCGCCGCCGCTCCCCCGTTCCCGCCCACGGCAACGGTCTCCCCGTCGCTGAACGCCCGGACAAGGCCGCCGGAGGGCCCTTCCTCCCGACCCCGGCACTCCCGGATCGAAGCGGTCTCCTCCCTTCTCCCGGGAAACGTCCGGCGCGTCTGCCGGGTGCCGATCGAATCTCGAGGCCACCCGACTCCCCCCGCCTCCCCCGCCCAGGTTTGACTTTCATGGAGAATCTGTTAAACGGAGGGGCCGCCCGCCCCCCGGTTGATCTTCGTCGTAGCCGTCGGCAGGAACCGGGCCGGAAGGAACCCGGGGCGGGGCGAGGTGTTGGAGGACGTCCATGGAATGCGAACGGAGGAGGAACACCATGCGGATGAAATCGACGGTGTCGGCGGCCTGCGTCACGGCGCTCATCCTTTGCGCCGGCGGCACGGTGCTCGGCGCCGGCGGCGGAGGCGTCGTGCGCTCGGACCCGACGAAACACTTCGACCCCAAGGGGAAGATGCCCTCCCCGCACACCGTCGAGAAGCAGGAGCAACTGCGCAAGAGCCTGCCGTTCGAGGACGCACGCGATTTCGAGGAACAGAAGAAGGGCTTCATCGCTGCCCCGGAATACGAGCAAATCCTGGCAGAAGCCGGCCACGTGGCGTGGGACATGGGCAGCTACGAATGGCTGCTCCAGGGTCACGACTTCGACAGCATCCACCCGTCGCTGCAGCGCCAAGCGATCCTCAACATGAACTACGGGCTGTACGAAGTCCTGCCCGACAAGATCTACCAGGTGCGCGGCTACGACCTGGCCAACATCAGCTTCGTCTGCGGCGAAACCGGGTGGATCGTCTTCGACCCGCTGACCGCCAAGGAGACCGCCGCCGCGGCGCTGAAGTTCGTCAACGAGAAACTCGGGGAGCGGCCGGTCGTGGCGGTGGTGTACTCCCACTCCCACGCCGACCACTTCGGCGGGGTCCGGGGCGTGGTCGACGAGGCCGACGTCAGGAGCGGCAAGGTCAAGATCATCGCGCCGGTGGGCTTCATGGACCACGCGGTGGCCGAGAACGTCTACGCAGGCAACGCCATGAGCCGGCGCCTGTTCTTCCAGTACGGCGTGCTCCTTCCGCGAAGCCCCTTCGGCCACGTGGACCAGTCGATCGGGAAGAACACCGCGGCGGGCAACCTGGGCCTCATCCCGCCGAACGTCATCGTCAAGGAGGACTTCGAGGAGATGACCGTCGACGGAGTGAAGATGGTCTTCCAGAACACGCCGGGCACGGAGGCGCCGGCCGAGATGAACACCTATTTCCCGGAACTGAAGGCCTTCTGGGCCGCCGAGAACATCGTGGCCACGATCCACAACATCTACACCCTGCGGGGTGCCCTGGTGCGTGACGCACTCGAGTGGTCCAAGCAGATCAACCAGGCCCTGTACCGGTTCGGCCAGGAGGCGGAGGTCATGTTCGCCTCCCACAGCTGGCCGCGCTGGGGCAACGAGCGCATCCAGGAAGTCATGCGCACCCAGCGGGACACCTACGCCAATCTGAACAACGGGGTGCTGCACCTCGCGAACCAGGGCGTCACGATCAACCAGGTGCACAACGTCTACAAGGTGCCCGAGAGCCTCCAGCAGCAGTGGGCGGCGCGCAGCTATCACGGCTCGGTGGAGCACAACAGCCGGGCGGTGATCAACCGGTACCTGGGCTACTGGGACGGCAACCCGACGACCCTCATCCCCCTCTCCCCCGAGGACTCGGCGCCCCTCTACGTGCAGATGATGGGCGGCGCCGAGAAGATCCTCGCCATGGGCCGCCTTCTCCACGGCATGGGCCAGTACCGCCACGCCATGGAGATCCTGAACAAGCTGGTCTATGCCGAGCCGAAAAACCAGGAGGCGAAGGACCTTCTGGCCGACGTGTTCGAGCAGATCGGCTACCAGCAGGAGAGCCCCAGCGTGCGGAACAGTTTCCTGGCCGCAGCCTACGAGCTGCGCAACGGAATCCCCGAAGGCGCCTCCCCCAAGTCTTCCGGACCCGACATGATCCGGGCGATGACCACCGGTCTGTGGCTGGACTTCCTCGGAGTGCGCCTGGACAGCGCCAAGGCCGAGGGCAAGGCGTTCCGGATCAATCTGCTCACCCCCGACAACGGCGAGAAGTTCGTCGTCGAACTGAGCAACGCCACGCTCACGAACATCGAGGGGTTCCAGGCCGAGGACGCCGACCTGACCGTCACCATCAATCGCCTGGACCTGGAAAAGACCATGATGGGGGCGGTGAGCTTCGACGACCAGATCGCCTCGGGCAAGGCGAAGCTCGACGGCAACCGGGAGGCCTACGAACAGCTCAAGACCCTTCTGGTCCAGTTCGACATCGGCTTCGAGATGATGCCCGGGACCGGGCGGAAGGACCTCACGCCCCAGAAGGCAGCGTTCGAACACGAGCCGCCGGCGGTGCAGGCGATCACGGACTGATGCCCCGGCCTCTCGGCCGGAGGGGCTCGCCCCGGGCCTCGACGGGCGGTCCGTTCGCCGTCGCCCCGGAGGAACCGACGCGAATCCCACAGAGGTGCCTCGATGACCCGTCTCCTGCCAACCGCGCTGCTGACAGCGGCCTGCCTAGCGTCCTGGCTGACGGCCGCCCAGGGGGCCGGCCTGTGGCTCTACGAGCTGGCCACGCCCGACATGGGAACGGCCAACGCCGGGCGGGCGGCACTCGCCGGCGACGCCTCGACCGTCACGGGGAATCCGGCCGGCATGAGCCGACTGGACCGCTCCCAGCTGCTGCTCGGGTTGCAGGGACTGCTGGTCCAGGCCGAGTTCGATACCGAGTCGTCCCGGTTCGGCGGGGGTGACGGCGGCAACGCAGGAGACTTCGTCCCCGCCGGGGGCTTCCACTACGTCCACAGCTTTTCGGAGCGGTTCAAGGCCGGGGTCTCGGTCGGGTCCTACTTCGGTTTGGGGCTGGACTACGGGCGCAGCTGGGCCGGGCGCTACTACGTCACCAAGGGCAGCTTCGTGACACTCGGCGTCAACCCCGGGGTCTCCTACCGTCTGACCGATTGGTTCTCCGTCGGGGCGGGCTTCAGCGTCCTGTACGCCCAACTCGATCAGGAGGCGTCGATCAACAACTCCATCACCGATCCCGGCACGGCCGACGGCAAGCTGAAGATCGAGGAGGACGACGTGGGGTACGGGTTCAACCTCGGCGTCCTGTACCACCCGACCGAACAGACCCGCCTGGGCCTCACCTACCGGTCCCAAGTGGACGTGGAGTTCGAGGACGCCGCCAAGACCGAGGGGTTGGGGGCCAATCTGGGTACCCTGCTCGGCCTGACCGGTTTGCTCGGCAGCAGGGTCTCGATCGAGATGAACCTTCCGCAAGGGGTCATGTTGAGCGGGTATCAGGAACTGACCCCTCGCTGGGCGGTGGTCGCGAACCTGGGCTGGCAGGACTGGTCGGAGTTCGGGAAGAGCGACATCGTGCTGCAGGCGCAGAACACGACCGACCTCACCCAGGATCGCCATTTCGACGACACCTGGCACGTGGCCCTGGGCGTCCGGTACCGGTTTGCCGACCCCTGGCTGTGGTCGGCGGGCGTCGCCTACGACTCTTCCCCGGTGGATGACCGCGACCGCACGCCGGACCTCCCCCTCGATCGGCAGATCCGCTACGCGACGGGCGTGCAGTACGACTGGACCGACGACGTCTCGGTGGGCGGCGCGTACGAGTACCTCGATGCCGGCGATGCGCCGATCGACCAGAACCGCGGTCCGCTGGCGGGCGAACTCCGGGGGGACTACAAAACCAACCGGATCCATTTCCTGGCCGCCAACATCATCTGGCGGTTCTAGCCCGGAACCGAAGCCGTGCTCCGTCGACCCGCCCGCTCCAGGCAGTCCGCATGGGCGGGGAAGGACGAGGGCAGGCGGGGGTCAGGGGCGTGGGGGGCGCAGAAGGGGAGGAGGCGATGCGCGAATCGAGGTCCTGCCGCGTCACGCACCCGGAGCGCCCGCCGCAGGCTCCTCCCGGACGCGGCGAACGACGTCGGGGGGCGTAGAGTGGAATTCCTGCAGGGTCTCCTCCACGTGGGTCCCTTCCGGGCGGTGACCTGGGGCATCGTCGTCCTGTTCATCGGCCGGGCGCTGGTTCACAAGTCCAGGTTCCTGAAGGACTACAACATTCCCGAACCCGTGGTGGGCGGGCTGCTCTGCTCCGTCGCGCTCGGCGTTCTCCACGTGGCCTTCGGGGTCACGGTGGAGTTCGACCTGGACGTCCCACGGGACATCATGCTGGTCTATTTCTTCACCACGATCGGACTGAACGCCCGCCTGGGCGACCTGGTGGCCGGGGGCAGGCCGCTGGCCATCCTTCTCGCGGCTACGGTGGGCTACATGGTCCTGCAGAACCTGACGGGGATCTCGGTGGCCGCCCTGTTCGGGCTCCCGCCCCAGGCGGGGCTCCTCGGCGGGACGGTATCGTTGATCGGAGGGCACGGGACGGCGATCGCCTGGGCACCCCAGTTCGCCGCCCGGTACGGCATTCCCAACGCGATGGAGATCGGCGTCGCGTGCGCGACCTTCGGGCTCGTCCTGGCGAGCACCATGGGAGGGCCCATCGCCAAGCACCTCATCGGAAGGCACAACCTGGAACCGGAGACCACCGAAGGATTGGACGTCGGCGTCGGCTTCGACCAGGATGCCTCACCGATCGAGTATTACGGGCTCCTTCGAGCCATCCTCGTGATCCACGTGAGCGTCACGCTCGGGGCCGTGGCCAATTTCGGGCTGGAAGGCCTGGGGCTGAGACTCCCCCTGTTCGTCACGTGCCTCCTGGTGGCGATCGTCCTCGCCAACACCGTCCCACGCCTGTTCCCCCGGATGAGCTGGCCGAGCCGGACGGCGGCCCTGGCTCTCATCGCGGACGTAGCGCTCGGGGTGTTCCTGTCCATGTCGTTGATGAGCATGCAGCTGTGGACGCTCGTCGACCTCGCGGGCCCCCTGCTCGCCATCCTCGGTGCCCAGTTCGTGATCGCGGTCTCGGTCACGGTGTTCGTGATCTTCCCGATCATGGGCCGAACCTACGACGCCGCCGTCGTGTGCTCCGGATTCGGGGGAATCTCCCTCGGGTCCACCGCGACCGCGATGGCGAACATGACGGCCGTCACCCACCGGTACGGGCCTTCCCACCTGGCCTTCATCATCGTGCCACTCGTGTGTGCGTTCTTCATCGACATCGTCAACGCCTTCCTCATCCAGTTCCTGCTCCAGACGCTGTAGCCGAGGGGGGACTCATCCTCCCCTCGTTTCCTACTTAACGAGGACCTTCCGGGGCACGCGGCCCCGAAAGCTCCCGTTCACCGGGCAAGACGGGAGAGGCGGCCGTTGCCCCCTCAGGGGCGGACATCGGTGAGAAGGCGGCCCCCGTGCCTTCGCACCGCCGAGCGTTCGAGCAATTCGCCCAGGATTCGGCGGTAGGTGGTTTCGTGCTCCCGCGGAAAGTAGCGGTCCACGGTCTCGGGGAACCAGGGAGTCTCCATGAGGCGGGAGAAGAAGGCATCCTCCGGCAGGGGACCGTACATGAGCAGGGTGTACACCAGGATCTTCTTGATCACGTCCTGACCGAGCCGTTCCGGTTCCGAAAGGTATCCGCGGATGCGGGCGCGGGCCCGTCCGATCGCCGCCGCCGCGTCGCGAAACGGGGGGCCGTGGCCCGGGTAGACGGCGCGCACGTCGAGCGCCTCGATCCTCGCGAGCGCGTCCAGCAGTTGGAAGAGACAGGCACTCCCCTCGATCCGCTCCGTCACGACAGGCACGTCCTTCTCCCAGAGCAGGTCCGAGGACAGGAGGATCCCCGCCTCCCGGTGGTGCAGGACGACTCCGTCGGCGGAGTGCCCCGGCGTGTGGATCACCTGGAAGCGATGGGGGCCCACTTCCAGGAGGTCCCCGTCCTCGAGCGCCCGGGTGCACCGGAAGAACTCCGCCTCCTGGCCGTAGTAGCGCCACCAGGTCGACCAGTCATCCCGCCGGTCGATGAAGTGCTTCCCGATCCGGTGCATGGCGATCTCGCAGCCGGAGCGCCGCTGGATCTCCCGGTTGCCGCCCACGTGGTCGCAGTGGCCGTGGGTGCTGACGATCAGCCGGGTCCTCGCGAGATCCACCCCGAGTTCCCAGAGCCTCCGCTCGGTCTCGTCGAAGTCCCGGAGGTAGGCGGTGTCGATCAGGACCGGGGCCTCGTCCCGGTACACGAAGTGATTGCCGTTCAGGTACCCGCGCTCGATGAAGAAGAGGTCGGGCAGGACCTCGACGGCAGCCCCCGCGGCCGTCACGGCCCGTCCTCAGCGAGATAGCGGAGAGCCAGCAGGGGGAGGGCGCGGTAGGCGCCGCGCAGCGCTTCCTGCTCCTCGGGGGTCTTCTCCGCCCAGAGGGAGCTCCCCAACGGTAGGTCGCTCACGTAGGTCAGGGCGGTCGGCTCGAACCCGTACAGGGCGGACGCGCTGCAGAAGGCCGAGAGCTCCATCTCCACCGCCTCGTACCCGAGGCGTGCGAGGGTCTCCAGGTTCTCCCGGCTCTCCGCGGTGATGGCGCCCACGGTGAACACGCGGCCGGAAACCGGCCCGACACCCTCTCCCTCGAGGAACCGCTCCAGCGCCCGGCGGGTTCCCTCCGGGAACGTCAGCCGGGGCGCTGCCGCCACGACCTCCTCGAACGGCCGCGTGGCGTAGGGCGTGTACCCCTCTCCGTCCGCCACTTCGGTGGGGACGAAGAAGGCTCCGATCTCGTGGTCTTCGGCGAGCCCTCCGACCGCGCCCGCGAAGAAGATCCTGCGCGCCGGGGTGAAGGAGAGGAAGCCGATGCAGTCGCCGACGCGGGAAGGCCCCACGCCCGTGGCGATCACGGTCACCGGGCGACCCCCGAAGCGCCCCGTGATGCCCCGGAAGAAGAACGGCGGAGAGAGATCCACGACCTCCTCCCCCATGTGGCGACGGAACGCCCGGAGGGGGATGAACGGGCTCAGGATCACGTCGGCGGCCACGTCCTCCGGGCGGCAGCCGAACACCACCTCCACGACCCGCTCCGGGGAGCCGAGTCCCGGGCGGCGGCGCCCCGGCGCGCCCCCGGGCGCTCCCCCGCTAGGCGTCATGGTCCTCTCCCAGGCCCAGGCGCTTGATCTGGTAGCGCAGAGTGCCGCGATCCATGGAGAGCAGGCGGGCCGCCTGGGCCTTGTTGCCCCCGGCGAGGCGCAGGGCCTCCCGGATGAGATAGCGGCCCACGTCGTCGATGACCGTCTCGTACTGGATCCCGCGCAGGACCTCGGGCTCCTGGGGAATCCACACCCGCTCCTCCCGTCCCGCGCGGCCCTTGAGGATCTCGGGAGGCAGGTGCTCCGGGGCGATCCACTGGGCGTCCTCGAGGATGAGGATGCGCTCGATCGTATTGCGCAGCTCCCGCACGTTGCCGGGCCAGGGGTAGTCCAGGAGCAACCCCTCCGCCTCCCGGGTGAACCCGTGGACGTCCTTGTGGAACTTGCGGTTCACCTCCTGGATGAAGTGCTGCGCCAGGGGGAGGATGTCGGCCCTGCGCTCCCGCAGCGACGGCAGCGCGATGGTGATGATCTTGAGCCGGTAGTACAGATCCTCCCGGAACGTGCCCGCCCGCCGCTTCTCCTCGAGGTCCTGGTTGCTGGCCGCGATCACCCTCACGTCCACCGCCACGGGATCCAACCCGCCGACCCGCCGCACCGTCCGCTCCTCCAGGACCCGGAGCAGCTTGGCCTGGAGCTGCACATCCATGTCGCCGATCTCGTCCAGGAACAGGGTCCCGCCCTGGGCCCGTTCGATGAGGCCGATCTTTCGCGCCTTCGCGTCGGTGAACGCGCCCCGCTCGTAGCCGAAGAGCTCGCTCTCCAGGAGGTTTCCGGGGATCGCGGCGCAGTTGATCCCCACGAAGGGCCGGTCCGCACGGGAACTCTCGACGTGGACCGCGCGCGCCACCATCTCCTTGCCGGTGCCGCTCTCGCCCTGGACGAGCACGGTGACGTCAGGGTTCTGGGCCACCTTCCGCACCATGGAGAACACCTTCTGCATGGACGGGTCGCGGCCGACGATCCTCCCGATCCCTCCTCCGCCGGGCGCCTCCTCCCGCAGTTCGCGCACCTCCCGCTTGAGGTGGCCGGCGTCCAGGGCGAGGCGGACGATGACCTCGATCTCCCGGGACTTGAAGGGCTTGTTGACGTAGTCGTAGGCGCCCAGGCGCATCGCCTCGACCGCCGTCTCCACGCTGCCGTAGGCGGTCATGACGATCACCAGCAGCTCCGGGCGGGCCGCCTTGAACTCCCGCAGCAGGTCGATTCCGGATGCGTCCGGCAGGCGCAGGTCGAGCAGGACCAGGGAGAAGTCCCCCTGGGCGAAGGCCCGGCGAGCCTCGTCCCCCGTTCCGGCGGTCGCCACCTCGTAGCCCTTGCGGGAGAGGACCTGGAGCAGCGACTTGCGGATGAGGGCCTCGTCGTCCACGATCAGGATGCTGTCCGCCATCTACCCGACCTCCTTCGCCGGCAGGTCCACCGTGAAGCGGGTGCCCTCCCCCGGCCGCGACCGAACGTCCATACGCCCCCCGTGTTGTTCCACTACGCTGTAAGCGATCGACAGGCCCAGCCCGGTTCCCTCGCGCTTCGTCGTGAAGAACGGGTCGAAGATCTGGTTGAGCGTCGGACCGTCCATGCCGTGCCCGGTGTCCTCCACGACCACCCTCGCCCAGGCGCGGGGCGTCGCCGCCACCTGCTCGGCCCAGATCCGCACCTCCCCGCCCTCCGAGACCGCCTCCAACGCGTTGATCGCGAGATTCAGGAAGAGCTGCGTGAGCCGGTCCGGGTCGCCCTCGATCTTGGGGTTGCTCCGCAGTTCGAAGTCGAGCCCGACCCCCTTCTTGCGGCACTGCTCCCGGAAGGTGCGGTGCCACTCCAGGGCCCTCGCCACCCGCATCGGACGGAACTCGCCCAACTGGGGCCGCGCGAAATCCAGGATCCCCCGGATCAGCGCCTCGAGCCGGTCGATCTCCCGGTTCATGTCGTCGAGCAGGCTGCGTCCCTCCCCGCTCAGCCCCTCCTCCTGGCCGAGGATGTCGAGACTGATCGCGACCCCCGTCAGGGGATTGCGGATCTCGTGGGCGATGCCCGCCGCCAGCTGCCCGATGGAAGCCAGGCGGGCCATGCGCTGGACCCGCTCGTCCAGCCTTCGCCGCTCCGTGAGATCCTGCAGGATGATGGTCGCCCCCCGTCCGGGCCCGAGGGAGAAGATGCTCACCAGGAGACGGGCTTCCCGCTCCCCGGTCCCGACGGCCACCTCCAGACTCTCGAGGCCGCTCCGCCCCTCGAGGATGGCCCGAAGCCCCCGCAGGAAGTCGGGGGCCGACAGGTAGCGCTCCACGGGATTCCCCTCGGGAGCCTCCCGCACCTGCAGGAAGCGGCGGGCCGCTTCGTTCACCAGCATCACGCGGCGCGCGGGATCAACGGCCACCACGCCGTTGGGGGTGCCGCCCAGGATGCCCTCCCGGAGATCGCGCTCGGCCCGGATCTGCTGGAAGAGGCGGCTCGCCTCGATGGCCTTGGCGGCCTGGGAAGCGAAGATCGACAGGATCTCCTCGTCGGTCGGCCCGAAGGCCTCCTCCCGGCGCGCCTCCACCGCGAGGACCCCGAGCACCCCTCCCTCGCTCAGCAGGGGCACCGCGAGTTGGCTCTTCCGGGCAACCGAGCCCGCATCCGGGACTCCGGCGCCCCGGTCCGAAACCCGCAGCCCGCTGCCCGCTCGGGCCACCCAACCCACGATCCCGTAGCCGACGGACACGGTCTCCCGGTCCATCCCGGCGGGCTGCCCGGCCCGGGCGCAGAGCCGGAGCGTCTCCTCGTCCCCCTGTTCGCGAAGGTACACCGAGGCCCCGTCGGCCCCTGTGAGCTGCAGGGCCTCCTCCACCACGAGGGGGAGCAGCGACTCCGTGTCCAGGGCCGAGGTCATCTGCCGCCCGACCCGCTGCAGGGCGAGCAACTGCTGGATCTTCGCGAGGTTCCCCTGGAGGAGATCCCGCGTTTCCACGGCAAGGCCGGCCACGTCGGCCAGGGCCCAGAGCACGTCGACCTCCTCGGCGGAGAATCGCCGGCGCCGGGCGGGCAGTTCTGCGCAGAGCACGCCCACGACGCCGCCGTGCGCACGGACGGGGAGGGACAGGACCCCGCGCGCCCATCCGTCCGCCCTGCTCGTCCGGGTCCGGGGAGTTTCCGCGGGAGTCCTCGTCCGAACCACCGCGGCTTCCGGAGAACCGCCCTCGAGGGCGAGATCGGAGGGAGCCCCGCCCCCCCCCGCCCAGGCTGCGGGAGCCAGGGACCTCCCGGACGGCGAGAGGAGATACACCACCGCCCTGCGGCAGCCGACAGCCCCCACGAGGCCCTGCACCACCTCTTCGAGGGCTCGTTCTCGGGGCTCCGCGGAAGCCGCGAGGTCGGACACCCGCCGAAGCAGGGCCAGTGCCCCGCGGGTCGGGAATCGAACGGCCTTCTGCCTGCGGGGTTCGGGCCCTGCCGAGGGTGCCATGGAAAGCCTGCCGGGAAGGCTAGCGGTGAAAATTCACGCTAGCACAGCGCGTCCGCGCTGGGCAAGCGCGCCGAAAAGGAGGGATCCTGCCTGCACCACATGCACGGGAAAAAAGAAGGGGCCCGAAGGCCCCCGAGGGAGGAGCGTCTCTGCGTGGCCCGGGTGTGCGCAAACACCGTTCTGCGTGACTCCGGGCTGGAGGGAATCCTAGCCGACTCGCGACCCGAAAGCAAACACTATTTGCCAAAGGACCTTGAGAGTTTTTCCTCACTGTCAGGGCACGAGCAGCGTATGGCCGGGGCAGTGATGCAGAACGAAGTGGCAGACACTTCCGAACAGGATCTCGCGAAGCTCCGACTGCCCACGGCGACCCAGGATCACCAGGTCGAATCCGTCCTCGCCGTAGATGCGGCAGATCGTCTTGCCCGCGGAGCCCTCCTCGGTGCGCGTCGCCACGCGGAAGCCGAGTCCCCGAAGGCGTTCCGCCCCGGCCTCGAGGAGGACCCTCCCCTCGTCGTGCATCTTCTGCAGCGCCTCGTAGCGGGCGTCGTCGGGGAGGTGCTCCAGGCCCGGCCGCTCCGGGTTCACGACGTGGATCAGGGTCACGTCGAGCCCCGCCCGGGATTCCCTCAACGAGGCCACGTAGTCGAGGCAGCGCTCGCTCGCCGCCGAACCGTCCACGGCCACCAGGGCCCGAACGGGCTGCTCCGCCCGCCCGGGGCCGAGTTCGGGGCCGCCCAGCTTCGCGACGAGCACCGGCACCGTGCAGTGGTGAACCACGTGGTTGGAGACCGAGCCGAAGAGGACGTCCTGCAGGTCGCCCTGGCCCCTTCTCCCGAGGATCACCAGGGAGAATCCCTCCGCCACGGCTACCGCGCAGATGGCCGGCCCGGGGTCCCCCTCGATCAGCCGGGGGCTCACCCGGATCCCCTGCTCGCGGAAGAATCCAACCTCCCGGTCGAGCAGTTCCTGGGCCGCCTGCCGGGCGCCCTGCCGGATCATGTCCACCTGGAAGTCGGGGATCATCTTGTAGTCGAGCCTTCGCAGGTTGACCGCGTGGCCCAGCACCAGCTCGAGGTCCAGGGGCGGGGCGATCCGAGCGGCCACTCGGCCGGTCTTGCGGCTCGGCTCGGAGCCGTCGGTGCAGAGCAGGACGCGGATGGGCATGGCGCGCGGGTTCCTCCTTTCGCGGGGAGAGAGCCGTCCGTCAGAACGCTCCGGGGTAGAACATCCTCGGCAGGAACAGCACGACATCGGGCCAGTAGGTCAGCAGGCCCAGCACCCCGAGTTGGAGCAGGATGAACGGGAGCACGGCCTTCGTCACGTAGATGAGATCCTTCTCCGCCACGGCCCCGGTGATGTACAGGCTGACCCCCATGGGGGGCGTGATGTAGCCGATGCCGAGGTTCACGGTCATCAGGAGCCCGAAGTGCAGGCTGTTGACCTCGAACTGGTAGAGCATGGGCAGGAAGATCGGGGTGAGGATCATCGTCGCGGATATGATGTCCATGAACATCCCCACGACGAGGAGGAACACGTTCACGACCGCCAGGAACATCCACTTGTTGGTCACGCTCGCGGTCACCGCCTCGGTGATGATCTGCGGCAGGCGCTCGAAGGTGAGGTACTTCCCGAACACGCTCGCCCCCGCCACGATCACCAGCAGCGTCGCCGAGGTGACCGCCGAGGAGACGATGACCTTCTTGGCCTGGACGAGCCCCATGTCGCGATGGATGAAGATCTCCACGACGAAGGCGTAGACGCACGCGACGACCGCCGCCTCGTTCGCCGTGAACACGCCCGAGAAGATGCCGCCGAAGATGATCACGGGAAGGAGCAGCGCCCAGAAGCCCTCCCTCAGGGTGGAGACCAACTCGCCGAGGGATGGGGGCTTCTGCATCCGCATGCCCCCGCGCCGGCAGACGAAGAAGGTGTAGGCGCAGAACACCAACATGATGAGCACCCCCGGCACGAACCCCGTCATGAAGAGGGCTGCCAGCGAGTCGTTGGTGACCATGGAGTACAGGATCATCGAGATGCTCGGGGGGATGATGATCCCCAGGATCGGGGAGGCCGTCATCACGCCGACGGTGTAGGACTCGTCGTACCCCTCCTTGATCAGCGCCGGGATCATGAACCCCCCGATCGCGACGACGGTGGCGACGGTGGACCCGGAAATCGCCCCGAACAGTCCGCAGGCCAGAATCCCTGCCATCCCCAGGCCCCCCGGGAAGAAACCCACCAGGGCCTTCGCGACCTTGATGAGTTTGTTCACGATGGACCCGGACGTCATGATGTTCCCGCACAGGATGAAGAACAGCACGACCACCAGCGCGAAGTTGTCCATGCTCTTGTAGAAGCCCTGCACCAGGAGCATGGCCTGGCTCTCGAACGGCATCGAGGTCTGCGCGAAGAACGCGAGCCCCAGGATGCCGGTGAAGAAGAGGCTCAGGTAGACCGGGACCGTCGACGCCAACGCCCCGAGGAGGATCAAGAGCATGTACCAGATGGTGCTATCCATGGCCTCTCCAGGGCTGGTCGGGGGCGGCGGTCACGGGCGGAGCTACTTGCGCAGGGGTTGGCCCCGCAGGTCCTCGGTGACGACCTGGACGAGGCGCAGGAGCATCAGGATCCCCATGAGAGGGATGATCGAGTAGAGGACCACCTGCGGGATGCGGAGGATGATGGTGGTCTGCTTCGTCATGTACTGGAGCTTCACCAGCTGCCACCCGAAGTAGGTGACGAAGACCGCGAAGACCCCCACCGCCGCGTGGTTCACGAAGTCCAACGGCTTCTTGAGCCAGGGGAACAGGTTGGGGACGGCGTCGATCCGGATCAGGGACCGGTTCTTCACCGCGGTGGCACAGCCCACGAAGGTCGTGTACATGATGACCTCCCGCACCAGTTCCTCGGGCCAGGTCATCGTGTAGGTCATCAGGTACCGCGTAAGCACGCTCACGAAGAGCGTCACGAGGGCCACGATCACCGTCAGGAACAGGCTCCACTCCTCGAAGAAGGTCAGGGCCTTGTCGAGGTAGCGCAGGGTCCTGTCGAACATCCTCCCTCCCTCCAAACGAAAGGAGGGCCGGGGGTCGATTGGCGCCCCCGGCCCTCTCCGCGAACTCGACTACATGGCCTTGTAGCCCAGGAAGTCCTGCACCTTCTTCAGGTAGTCGGGGCCGATCTGGCTAGCCCACTCCTTGTGCACCGCGTCGCCGTCCTTGCGCAGGGTCGCCATGTCGGCGTCGGAAAGTTTGAAGAACTCGATGCCCGCTTCCTTCGCCTTGGCGATCTCGCGATCCTCCTGCTCCCGGGTGAGCACGCGGGTCTTGGCGCACTCCTCGCGGATGACGGTGAGGACCGTCTTCTGGAGGTCGGCCGGCAGGCTGTTGAACCACCCCTTGTTGAGGAGGTGGATGAACAGCCCCTGCGCGTAGTTGATCTGCGTGAAGGACTTCGCCACTTCGAACTTCTTCGTGATGTTGCACACCATGGGGGTGTGGTCCAGCGCGTCGATGACCCCCTGCTTGAGCGCCACCGGCACGTCGGGCCACGGCATGACCACCGCGTTCAGGCCCCACGCCTTGTAGAGGCTCTGGTTGACCGCCGCCTCGGCGATGCGGAACTTCAGGGGCTTGGCGTCCGCCAGGCTCTTGACCGGCTTGGTGGTCGCCCACCCGTAGTTGCCGTAGCCCGAAATGTCGACGCCCATCACGCCCTTGTCTTCGGCGCTGGCCAGGAACTGGTCGAACAGCTCCTTGTTGCCCACGAACTTGTCGAGCTTGTCGAAGGAGTTGACGAGGAACGGCAGGTTCACCACCCCCATCTTCGGGGCGATGTTGGTGACGGCCACCGAGGAGCACATCATCCCCTGCACCGCACCGAGGACCAGCTGGTTGAGCACCTCGACCTCGCCGCCGAGCTGCGCGAGGGGGTAGAAGTCGAAATAGACCTGGCCCTTCGTCTCCTCCCAGAGCCGATCCCGGATCCGGTACCCGACCGCGATGCCTTCGATGACGGGGTGGGAGATGTTGGAGACCTTCATGACGTACTTGGCGCCGCTCGGGTCGAACTTGGGCTTCCAGGCCTCCAGGGGATTCTTCGGCTTCTCCTGGCACACGCCGACGCCTGCCAACCCTCCTAGTACAGCAACCACCACCGCAAGAGGCATCCAGAACTTCCAGCGCATCATGTCTTCCTCTCCTTTCGCTTCCGTGTGACCGTCCAACGCCCGAAGGGGCCTCTCCCGCAGCGAATCAAACGACGTTCTCAACCTACCACACGTTTGATACGGCATCCAAGACGAAAACAGGAGGCGCCAGCATAGCTCATTTCGACGGGAAGACTAGACAAACGCCGGTATGTGGCTCGGCTCGGGCAAAAGGGGGGATCACCCCCCCGCCTCCCGCCCCAACCGGAAGGCCCTGCGGTTGATTTCCAGGACCTTCGCGGGAACGCTCTCCTCCACCGACTTCTCCCAGACCTCCAGGGGGAAGTCCACGTATCGGGAGAGGGCGCCCGTCATGACCGCGTTGGCCGCGCGGATGTCGCCGGCCTGCTGCGCGAGGTCGCTGGCCGGCACCTTGAGCTTGCGGCACGGGAAGGCCTCCAACCGTTGGTCCAGGTCCTCCGGGTACTCGGCCATTCCCGCCGCCACCGTGGAGGGATTGACCCGGTAGGTGTTGTACAGGAGCAGGCCGGTCGGGCGCACCCAGTGGGCGTTACGGGCCGCCTCCAGGGGCTCGAATCCGAGCATGAAGTCGCAGTGCCCCAGGGGCACCAGGGGCGAGTACACCTTGTCCCCGATGCGCATGTGGGAGACCACCGCCCCCCCCCGCTGGGCCATGCCGTGCACCTCGCCGCCCTTCACGTCCAGGCCCTGCCGCAGAGCGGCCTTGGCGAGGATGGTGCTCGCCAGGAGCACGCCCTGCCCGCCCACCCCGCAGAGCAAGAAGTTCGTCGTCTTCATGGGGTCCTCCCTCTATGCCTGCTGGATGGCGTCGAACTTGCAGACCTGGGCGCACACCGTGCACCCGGTGCAGAAGTTGGGGTCGATGGCGGCCTTGCGCTCGTCCCCCTTCCCCTGCAGGGAAAGGGCTATGCAGCTCACCTGCAGGCACTGCTTGCACGCGGTGCAGGCCTCGGGGTCCACCTTCATGGGCCGGTCCTTGACCCGGTAGTTGAGCACGCAGGGGTCCTTGGTGATGATCACCGAGGGCTCCGGCTTGGCCAGTTCCTCCTTGAGCACCGTCTCCACCTGCTTGAGGTCGTAGGCGTTCACGACGCGGACGTTGGACGGCTTCACGCCCAGGGAGAGGACGAGCTTCTCCACGTCGATCTGGGGTGCCTCGGCACCCATCAGGGTGTGGCCCGTTCCCGGGGTCTGCTGCCCACCGGTCATGGCCGTGATCCGGTTGTCCTGGATCATCACCACCGAGTTCCCGCCGTTCCAGATCATGTCGATGAGCCCGGTGATCCCCGAGTGGAAGAAGGTGGAGTCGCCGATGACCGCCACGGTGCGGTTCTGGGGGTCGGTGGAGCCGGCCATCACCTTCGAGATGCCGTGGGCCATGGTGATGGACCCGCCCATGCACAGACAGGCGTGCATCGCGTTGAAGGGCGGCAGGGCGCCCAGGGTGTAGCACCCGATGTCGCCCGAGACGAAGACCTTGAGCTTCTTCAGGATGTGGAACACACCCCGGTGGGAGCAGCCCGGACACATCACCGGCGGGCGGGTGGGGAGCCCCTCGGCCGGGGCCGGGACCTCGGCCTTCACCCCCCCGAGCTTCTCCATCACCATGCTCGGCTCCAGCTCGCCGACGATGGGGAAGAGGTCCTTGCCGTGGGCCACCTCGATGCCGAGCAGGCGTATCTGCTCCTCCAGGAAGGGGTCGAGCTCCTCAACCACCACCACCCGCTCCACGTGCTGGGCGAAATCCCGGACCAGCGCCTCGGGGATGGGGTAGGTCAGCCCCAGCTTGAGGAAGCTCGCGTTGGGCATGGCCTCCTTGGCATAGGCGTAGGAGATGCCCGAGGTGATGATGCCCAGCGAGGTGTCCCCCATCTCCACCCGGTTGAGCGGGCTCTTCACCCCGTACTCCTTGAGCTTCCGGAGCTTTTCCTCGATCTGCGGGTGCTTGGGGCGGGCAAAGCCCGGCAGCATGGTGTACTTCTTCACGTCCCGGGGCAGGTCCGTCGGCTTGGGCCGCTCCTCGCGGGGCCCCAGCTCCACCACCGCCTTGGAGTGGTTGATCCGGGTGGTGGTGCGGAAGAGCACGGGGGTGTCGAACTGCTCCGAGATCTCGAAGGCGGCCTTGAGGAACTCCTTGGCCTCCTGGGAATCGGAGGGCTCGAGCATCGGGATCTTGGCGAACTTGGCGTAGTTGCGGTTGTCCTGCTCGTTCTGGCTCGAGTGGAGGAACGGGTCGTCGGCGCTCACGAGGACGAGCCCGCCCCGGATCCCCGTATAGGAGGCGGTGAAGAGCGGGTCGGCGGCCACGTTGACCCCCACGTGCTTCATGCACGCCAGGGACCGGGCCCCGGCGATGGCCGCGCCCACGGCGACCTCCAGGGCGGTCTTCTCGTTGGGGGACCACTGGCAGTAGATGTCCTTCTGGTACTCCGAGCTGATGTTCTGGAGGATCTCGGTGGAGGGCGTGCCCGGGTAGGCAGCGGCGAAGGTCACGCCGGCCTCCCACGCGCCCCGGGCGATGGCTTCGTTGCCCAGCAGAACTTCTTTCATCGTGCCTCCTCAGGATGCGTTCGAAAGCGGTCGGCCGACCCCCATGGACCGACCCCGGCCGCAGGCTTCCCTCTCACTGGTTGGACGCGGAGATCACCCGACCTTGACCACCACGGCGGCGCCCGTGTCGCCGGCGGCGCAGCCGGTGAAGAGCCCGTACCCGCCGCCCTTCTCCGCCAGCTCCTCCACCAGCTCGATCACGCAGCGGGCCGCCGTGGGGCCCTGTGGGTGGCCGAAGACCAGGGGGCTGCCGTAGTTGTTCGCGGCGTTCACGTCCACCCCCAGTTCGCGGGCGAAGTAGAGGTCGTTGATCACGAACGGGTTGTGGGTCTTGACGGCCTTCATGTCGCCGATCTTCTTGCCCGCCCTCTCCAGGGCCATGACCGCGGCCGGCACCGGCGCCCGGGGCATGAAACCCTTCTGGGTCCGGGAGAAGCCGTAGGAGAGGAGTTGCACCTCCACGCCCGGGTCGGCGGACCACCGGCGAGCCTGCTCCCGGGTGGTCACGATCACCGCCGCGTTGCCGTCGGCGGGGTGGGTCTGGGCGCCGAAGCTGTGGACCCCGCCGGGGAGCACCGGCCCGAGCCCCGCCAAGGCCTCCCGGGTGGTGGGGGTGACGCCCTCGTCCTGTTCCAGGAGGATCGTCTTCTTCTTGCTCAGCCGCACCTCGGCCG
>CAZJSF010000029.1:0-20482 GCA_964548515.1 uncultured Thermodesulfobacteriota bacterium | reverse complement strand
TGAGGATGTCCAGCACCTCGCCCGGGATGTCGATCCACCGCTGGGCGCTCACCTCCTGCTCGATGAGGGCCATGGGGAAGAGCGGGGCGAGCGCGTCGGGCCCCACGGGCTGCCCCGTGCCCGGGTGGAGGGGCGGCTTCATCGGGTTGGGCATGTCGGCGGCGATGTTGTACCACTGGCGCGGGATGTCCTTCTCGCTGAGCAGGTACTTGGTCGTCTCCATGGGCTGGCTCCTTTCGTGGTGTGCAGGCAGGGGTCGTCGCCGGGGTCTCGGTGCCACCTCCTGTGTCGTGGGTTTGCGCCGCGTCACCTCAGTTTCATCAACTGCCGGGAGAATCGGGCCAGGGTCTCCACGCTGTGGGCCGGGTAGAAGCCGTCGAGGTAGGGCAGGGCGGCGGCCATGCCGCGGCACAGCGGTCGGTACCCGGGGTCTCCCTTCAGCGGGTTGAGCCAGTAGATGCGCTCGGTGGCGCCCTTGAGGCGCGCCAGTTCCCGGCGCAGAAGTTCCGGATCTCCCCGGTCCCAGCCGTCGCTCAGGATCACCACTACGGTGTCGCCGAGGTGGGGGCGCCGGGCGAGGTCCCGCCGAAACTCCCCCAGGCACTCGCCGATGCGGGTCCCCCCCGCCCAGCCGAGGGTCTCCTCCATGAGCCGCTCCACGGCACGGCTGGCGTCCTTCTCCCGCACGAAGTCCTCGAGGCGGAACAGCCGCGTCGAGAACGCGTAGACCTGGACCCCCGGCTCCTGGCGGCCCAGGGCGTGGGCCGTGAGCAGGAAGAACCGGCTGTACGCTTCCATGGAGCCGGATACGTCCCCGAGGAAGGCGATCCGGCGGCGGCGCACCTTCCGCTCCCGGCGCACGAGGCGCAGGATCTCGCCCCCGAAGCGGGCATTGTGGCGAAAGGTCCTTCGAAACTCCAGCCCCCGGCCCCGGAAGGTGGGCCGGGTCCGCCGGCCGGGCCGGGTGGCGAGCTTGGCCAGGAGGGCCTGGAGGATCTCCCGGAGGCGCGGCTCCTCCTCGGGGGTGAGGGAGCGCAGGTCCTTGCGGACGAGGATCTCCTCGGGGCTGGCTCCCCCCGCGGAAGCCCCCGTGCCCTCGCCTCCCTCGCCCGGTGGGCCCGGGGCGCGGACGGGGCGGGTTTCGGGGATACGGGGAGGCGACTCGCCGAGATGGCGGACCCCCTCGTCCCAGAAGAGACGATAGAGGCGGTCGAACGCGGCGAGGCGGTCGCGGTCCGAGACGAGGTTGGCGCGAAGGGCCCAGTACATCTGGCGCCGGTCGCCGATGTCGAGGGCCGACACCGACCGGCAGGCGTCCACCACCGCCTGGGGGTGGGTGGGAAGCCCGGCGTCCTTGAGGAACCGGGAGAAGGCCACGATGTGCCCCGCCATCCCGACGGGCGGGTCGGGACCGGGGGCGGTGCGGACGTCGGGCATCGGCGCTCAGCGGTCGCGGGTCGTCATCTCACTCCTCCCGAAGGTCCCCAAGACAAGACGGCATGCTTCCCCAAACGCGGCGCAGACAGCCGCCGCGGACTCAACACGGCTCCACGAAGATCCACATCCTGCCACCGCACACGTCGCCCCCTCGGGTGCCTAGGTCGTCGGTCAGGTCCACCTCGACCAGTTCGGGGCGGTGGGTCGTGAGCAGGCATCGCAGCGCCGCCGCCTTCACCTGGCGCTCGCCGCACCCTCCGCCAACCGACCCGTAGGTGGTTCCGTCGGCGCACACGAGCATCTTGGCACCCACCTCGCGGGGGGTCGAGCCGTGCGCGTCCACCACGGTGGCGAGACAGGAGGCCGCCTTGCGCTCCCGCAGTCGGGCAAGCTGTTCGAAGGCCTCGCGATCCGTCACGCCGAACCTCCCACGGCCGCGCGCAGCCGGCGCGCCTGCTCCGGCCCCGCGCGGCGGACGCACGCGAGCTCGGCGGCGATGGACAGGGCGATCTCCTCCGGGGACTCCGCCCCCACCGGGAGGCCGATGGGCGTGAACACCTCCTCCAGGCGGCCGGGGGGGATCCCCTCCCGCCCGAGCATCTCCAGGACGAAGCGCACGCGGCGCCGGCTCCCGATCATGCCCACGTAGGCCGTGGGCTTGTGGAGCACCCGGGCCAGGCACTCCGCGTCGTGCTCGTGGCCCCGGGTGATCACCACCACATACGTCGAGCCGCCCAGGGGCATGCGCTCGAGGGCGTCCGCGAACCCCTCGGCCAGCACCGTGCAGCCGGGAAAGCGGCCGGGGTGGGCGAAGTCGGGGCGGTCGTCGAGGACCGTGACGGCAAACCCGAGGCGGCGCGCGAACTCCGCCAGGGGCACGGCGATGTGGCCGGCGCCGCAGACCAGGAGTCGGGCCTCCCCGGCGAGCACGTCGAGGAAGACCCGAAGGCCGCCCTCGAGCTCAGCCACGCCCTTGCGCCGGCGGGCCAGCGCGTCGAGCGCCACCTCCCGGAGCCGCCGGTCCGCTGCTGCATCGCCCAGAGAGCCCTCCAGCGTGCCGTCGCCCAGGACGATGGCCTTCTGCCCCACCCCCGGGGACGGTCCCCGGGAAGCGATCACGGTGGCCAGGCAGAACGCCTCCCCGGCCTCGAGCAGCTCCCGGGCGCGGGCCAGGGGATCGGTCGTCATCCCCGCACCTCCCGCCGGGCGCGACGCGGCTTCGCCGGCGTCAGCAAACCTGCTCCTTCACGTCCCGCAGGTACGCCTCGCGCCGGGCCTCGTCGCCCCAGATCTCCCCGCGGAACACCTGGATGTCCTGCTGGTTCTTGAAGATGCACCCGAGGGTGTCCTCCACGACCTGCGCGTCGAGGGCGTGCCGGTTGAGGGCGAGCAGGGCCGCGGCCCAGTCGAGGGTCTCCGCCACCCCCGGCTTCTTGAGGAACTCCTCGGTCCGGATGCGTTCCATGAAGCGGCACACCTGGCCAGCCAGTTCGCCCTCGACCCGGGGCAGGCGGCTGCGCACGATGGCGTACTCCTTGTCGAAGTCCGGGTAGTCGATCCAGTGGTAGAGGCACCGGCGTTTCAGGGCGTCGTGCACGTCCCGGGTGCGGTTGGAGGTGACGACGACGATGGGCTTCACCACGGCCCGCACGGTGCCGAGTTCGGGGATCGTGATCTGGTAGTCGGCGAGCAGTTCCAGCAGGAAGGCCTCGAACTCCTCGTCGGCCCGATCCAGTTCGTCGATGAGGAGCACGGCGGGCCTGGGGCCCGGGTGCTGGATCGCCTGCAGGAGCGGGCGCTTGATCAGGAACTCCTCGCCGAAGATGGTCCGGGTCAGCCGTTCCCGGTCGCCGCACACCTCCTGGAGCTTGATCTCGAGGATCTGGCGCGGGTAGTTCCACTCGTAGAGCGCCATGGAGGCGTCCAGGCCCTCGTAGCACTGGAGGCGGATGAACTCCGTCTCGAGCGCCCGGGCCACGACCACGGCGAGCTCGGTCTTGCCCACCCCGGGGGCCCCCTCGAGGAACAGGGGCTTCTGCAGCACCTGGCTCAGGTACAGGATCGTGGCCAGGGACGGGTCGGCCACGTAGTGGTGACGCCCCAGGGCCTCGGTGATGGCATCGACGGAAGAGAACATGGGTTTACGCAGGACAGGGTTGTTGGTTGTTGGTTCTTGGTCGTTGGCCGTAAAACCAACGACCAAGAACTAAGCACCAATGACGTCCTCCCGCCCGCTTCACTCGTCGTAGCTCCGGTCGAATTCGCCGTCCATGATCTCGGTGAGCACGCCGTGCATCTGCTTGGGCGGTGCGAGGAAGGCGTAGCGGTTCCCCATGAGCTCCCGGGGCGCCCGGTCGATGGTCGGGCACCCCTTCTCCCGGAGCTCTCCGAGGCCGGCGGCGACGTCGTCCACGCGGTAGGAGATGAGGAAGAACCCCTCGCCCCGCTTCTCCAGGAAGCGGCCCACCTCGCTGTCGGGCTTGGTGGGCTCCATGAGCTCCAGCGCCACGTTCTCCAGGTAGTACCGTGCCACGCGGATGCTCTCGGAGGTCGCGGCGTAGAACCCGTCCGGCTCGAGGCCGAGGGTGTCCCGGTACAGGGCGACCGCCGCGTCCAGGTCGTGCACGACGAAGCAGATGTGGTCGATGGCCTTGGCTTTCAAGAAAGCCCCTTTCTGGACGGGATAACGGGATCGACGGGATGGACGTCGTCGGTCTGGTTCGGAAAACGCACCCGGCCCATCCCGTCATCCCGTCGAAGACTCCTCGCTTTTCATCCTTTCGATCGCCGCCAGGATCCGGTCGGGGGTGTAGGGGAACTCCCGGATGTAGGTCCCGATCGCGTCCGCGACGGCGTTGGTGTAGGCCTGGGCCGTGCACATGGAGATGGAGAGGCCGCCCTCCTTGGCCCCGAAGGGCCCCACCGGGTCCTCCGACTCGACGATGGTGTTGTGGATGGGGGGCATGTCCGGCGCCAGGGGCACCTTGTAGTCCAGGAAGCTGGTGTTCAGGTTGGCTCCCTCGTGCCACCGGCACGCCTCGAGAAGGATACCCCCGTGGCCGCCCATGGCCACCCCCGCCTCCATCTGCCCCTCCACCTCCCGGGGGTTGATGGCCCGGCCGCAGTCGTGGGCGACCCACACGTCCAGGACGTCCACCAGCCCGGTCTCGGGGTCGACCTCCACCTCCACCACGGCGCTCCCGTAGCTGAACGCGGCCGCGAGCTGCCCCGTGGGGTTCGTGATCCACTCCCGGGTCTGGTCGACCTCGGGCCCGAAACTCCCCTGGCCGAGCACCGCCTTGCCCTTGAGGAGCCCGGTGCGGATCGCCTTGGCGACCGGCATCGCCCGGGAGGGGGAGCCCCGCACGAAGATGCGGCCGTCCTCCACGTCCAGGTCGTCGGCGCTGGCCTCCATGGCTTCGGCCGCGATCTCCAGGATCTGACGGCGGGCGTCCTCGCAGGCCAGGCGCACGGCGTTGCCGCTCACGAGCGTGGTGGCCTGGGAGTAGGCCCCCTGGTCGATGGGCGTGACCTCGGTGTCCGAGGCCGTGAGCTGGATCTGGTCCACGGGGATGCCCAGGGCCTCGGCCGCGATCTGGAGGACCACGCCCTCGTTGCCCTGGCCGTTGTCCACCACGCCCGAGATCAGGGTCGCCCCTCCGTCCTCGTCGAACTTCACCATGGCCGCCGACCCGCCCCGGATGCCCATGGGGAAGCCGCTCATGACGCTCACGCAGCCCACGCCGATGCCGCGCCAGGGCGGCAGCTTGCCCCATTTCTCGTGGAAGCGGCTCGCCTCGGCCACGGCGTCGATGGTCTCGGCGCTCGCCATCACCGGGATGTAGCTGCGGGTGGGGGTGTACTCCCCCCCGTGCAGGGCGTTTCGGCGCCGGATCTCGATGGGGTCGAGGCCCAGGGCCTTGGCGGCGAGGTCGAGCTGCATGTCCACGTTGCACGCCCAGGCGCGGCCGTGGGTGCGGATCATGCCCCGGATCGGCTTGTTGGTGTACACCCGGTACCCGTTGTAGCGCACGTTGGGCACGCGGTAGGTCTGCTCGAAGCACAGGAAGGGCACGCTGGTCGCGATGGGGCCGGTGGAGGAGTAGGCGCCGCCGTCCATGTAGGCCGTCACGTCGGCGGCGTGCAGCGTGCCGTCCTTGCGGAAGCCGAAGGTGCTCTCCACCACCATGGAGTGCCCCTGGCGGATGGCGATGGAGTTCTCCTCCCGGGTGTACGCGAGCTTCACGGGGCGGCGGGTCTTGCGGGAGAGGAGGGCGGCGATGTACTCGCCGGGGAACATGTCGCTGCGCCCCCCGAACGCTCCGCCCACGGCCACGTGGCGCACGTGGACCTTGGACACGGGCAGTTCGAGGGCGTTGGCCAGCCCCTTCGCCTTGGTGTGCGGGCTGGCGTTGGGCATCCACACCTCGACCGTGCCCTGGCGGTCGCAGTGGGCGACCACGGCGTAGGGCTCGGTCATGAAGTAGCTTTCCTCGTCGCTCTCGGTGCGCTCGGTGTGCACGTAGTCGCACGCCGCGAGCCCCGCCTCAACGTCGCCGACGTGGATCGGCACGTGGATGTTGACGTTGTGCTCCGCGTGGTCGTGGACCCGGGGGGAGTCGGGCTCCATGGCCGAGAGGGGGTCGAAGACCGCCGGCAGGATCTCGTACTCCACCTCGATGCGGGAGACCGCCTCCCGGGCGATCTCCTCGGTCTCGGCCGCCACCGCCGCGACCTCCTCGCCGATGTAGCGCACCACGTCCCGGGCCAGGAACTCCTGGTCCCGCGTGTACCGGAAGACCCCCCACTTCACCCCCGAGGCGTCGGCGGCCGTGACCACGGCCTTGACGCCCAGCACAGCCTCGGCCGGCGTCGTGTCGAGCCGGCGGATGCGGGCGTGGGGGTAGGGGCTGCGCAGAACGGCCGCGTGGAGCATGAAGGGCAGGCTCACGTCCGCCGTGTAGCGCGCCTCGCCCGTGGCCTTGAGGCGGGCGTCGCGGCGGGGGATGCTCCGGCCGATCACCCGTCCGGCCTTCACGGCTTCGCCTCCTGCAGCGCGCGGGCCGCCGCGAGCACCGACTCCACGATCTTTGCGTAGCCCGTGCAGCGGCAGACCTGGCCCGACAGGGCCCCGCGGACCTCGGCCTCCGTCGGCTCCGGGACCTCGTGGAGGAGCGCCTTGGCCGACAGGATCATGCCGGGCGTGCAGAAGCCGCACTGGATTCCGTGGTGCGCCACGAAGGCCTCCTGGATCGGGTGGAGTTCCCCCTCGGCGCGGCCCGGCCAGGTGTCCGCCAGGCCCTCGATCGTGAGGATCTCGCAGCCCTCCGCCTCGCACGCCAGGGTGAGGCAGGAGCGCACGGGGCTCCCGTCGAGGAGCACCGTGCAGGTGCCGCAGGCTCCCACGCCGCACCCCTCCTTCGCGCCGGTGAGGCCCAGGTCCTCCCGGAGCACCTCGAGGAGCGTGCGCTCGGGGGCGACCAGCACCTGGTGGGCCGCTCCGTTGACGCGGAGCGCCACGACGACCTTGTCCGGGGGGGTCAAGCCGCACCTCCTTCGTGTCCCGCCGCCTCCCAGGCCCGCCGGGCCGCCCGGACCACCAGGGTGCCGACGACCTGCCTCCGGTAGGCGGGCGCGAGATCCGCGTTCTTCACGGCGCGGGCGGCCTTCCGGGCGAGGGAGGAGGCCCGTCCCAGGGCCTCGGCCTCCAGCCCGGAGCCGACCAGGGCCTGCTCGGCCTCGGGAACCCGCACCGGCCCGGATGCCACCGCCCCCAGAACCACCCGCGCCCCACGGCACCGCCCGTCCGCGCCCCTCTCGAGGCACACGGCCGCCGCGGCCGCGGGAAAGTCCAGGCCCTTGCGGGGCCGCATCTTCTCGTAGGCGGCCCCCGAGCCGGTCGGCGACCGGGGCACGAGGACCCGGGTCAGCATCTCGGAGGACCCGAGCCGGAGGGGTGCCTGCCCGTCCCCGGAGTACATTGCCTCGAGGGGGAAGGTGCGCGGCCCCTCCCGGGTCGCCGTCTCCACCTCGGCGCCCAGCGCGATGAGCAGCGGGGGCAGGTCGGCCTGGTGGCAGGCGTGGCAGCGGGGGCTGCCGGGAACCGCGTGGCACACCTCGCCCCCGGCCTTGAGGCAGGGGGGGCGCCCGCTGCGCCAGAAGGCGGATTGGTTGAAGAAGACGCACCGGGTGTCCAGGCACAGATTGCCGCCCAGGGTGGCACGGCTCCGGATCGGGGGGGCCGCGACCTGTGCGGCGGCCCGGGCGATCTCGGCCGCCGGCCCCGGCGGCGACCAGCGCACCAGATCGGCGAGCGTCGTGCCGGCGCCGAGGGACCAGCCGCCGTCGTGCTCCTGAATCCCGCCCAGGGGGAGGCGGGCGAGGGACAGCAGGGCGGCGCCTCGGCCGTGCCCGTTCTTGAAGGCGACCAGGAGGTCGGTTCCCCCGGCCAGGACCCTCGGAGGGGTGGTGCCCGCGAGGCTCTCCAGTGCCTGGGACAAGGCCGCCGGGCGGAGCACCGCGGTGGGGGGAAGACGGAGCATCCTCATACTCCCTGGCGGGGCGGGGCGGCGGGTCTCGGCCCGCTTCCCCTCCCGTCTGCACCTTCCAGACCCGGGGTTTGGAGCCATCCCTGTGCATGATTCAAACATCATGTCGGCAAATAGAACATGATGCTCCGCTGGTCTGGCCCATCGCCGACAACGGTATCAGACGAAAAATGGCTTGTCAACGCCACGAATCGAGTGATCTGGATGAGTCTCGACACGTTGACGGGTCTGCCGAATCGCCGGTTGACAGGCGCGAACGCCACCGCTAGACTCCGTCGGTGACAGTGGACAAACGTTTTTCTACTAAAAATAGAACGCAACATCATAATATACAAACAACGTGGAGGGGACCCGATGGACGTCCTCCGAAAACTCACCGTACTGAGCCTCGAGCAGGCCACGGTGCTTCCCTACCTGACCTACCGTCTCGCCCACGACGGCGTCCGGGTGATCCGGCTGGAGCACCCCGAGTTCGGCGACCCGAACCGGCGGGTGGGCGAGCCCTTCGCGCCGGGCGAGGACGACATGGGGAGCTACTTCCTCGCCATCAACGCGGGCAAGGAGGCGGTGACCCTGAACCTGAAGAGCCCGAAGGGTCAGGACCTTCTCAAGAAGCTGATCGTCGAGTTGAACGCGGACGTGTTCGCCACCAACCAGCTGCCGAAGAACTACGGGCCCCTCGGCATCGCCTACGAGACCTTGCGGGAGGTGAAGCCGGACCTGATCTGGCTGGGGCTCACCGGGTTCGGCCCGGATTCCAACGAGGCCGCCTACGACCCGGTGCTCCAAGCGAGGGGCGGTTTGATGGACCTGACGGGGGAAGCCGGGGGCACGCCCCAGGTGGTGGGGATCCCGCTGCCCGACATGGGGACGAGCGAGCACGCCTACGGCCTGCTCATGCGGGCGCTCTACCAGAGGGCGGTGACCGGCGAGGGCAGCCGCATCGACCTGGCGATGATCGACTCCACGGTGTCCTGGCTCACCCAGCCCATCGCCATGGCCCGGAGCTTCGGAAAGGTCATGACGCGGCGGGGCGCCACCCACGAGTTCTTCGCGCCGGTCAGCGTCTATCCCACCGGAGACGGGTACGTGTACGTCGCCGTCGGCAACGACGTGCAGTGGAAGCGCCTCCTCGCCCTGCCGGGCTTCGACGGGCTCGCGGATCCCTCCTACGAGACCAACGCGGGGCGGATCGCGGACGTGGCGGAGCTCAACCGGAAGATGGCCGCGGCCACCCGGCGCTTCTCCACGGAGGCGATCCTGGAGACGTTTCGCAAGGCCCTCATTCCCATCTCCAAGGTCCAGAGCGTAACGGAAGTCTGCGAGGACCCGGCGGTGAAGCCCCGGCTCCTGGAGACCGTGGACCCCAGGACGGGGTTCCGGGTCACCCTGGCGCCGCCGCCCTTCATGACCCCTTGCCTGCGGGAGCGGGGCCAGACCATGACCTTCCCGCCCCGGTTCGGGGAGCACAACGGGGCGGTGTACGGACGCGGCCTGGGGCTGTCCGCCGAGGAACTCGAGGGGCTGAAGGCGGATGGAGTGATTTGAGGAGTGAAGAGTGAAGAGTGAAAAGTGAGAAGTGAGAAGTGAGAAGTGAGAAGTGAGAAGTGAGTTGGGAAGGCCCCTTCTTTTCACGGCTCACCTTTCACTTCTCACCGGTCACCACGAGCGGAGCGAGCGATGGACTTTCGCCTGACCGAGGAGCAGGAGTTCTTCCGAAGCGCCGTCGCCGACACGGTGGACCGCCTTATCCTGCCGCAGGTGGCGCGCATCGACGAGGCGGACGAGATCTCGCAGGACCTGTGGCGCGAGTTCTCGGGCCTGGGGTACCTGGGGTTGCGGTATCCGGAGGACCTGGGTGGGATGAACGCCGACCCGGTGACCTGCATGGTGTTCTACGAGGAGCTCGCCCGCGGCTCGGTGGGGTTCGCCCAGGCGGTCATCATGAACATGCTGATGGGCACCCACTTCCTGTACCGGTTCGGCGGCCCGGGGATCCGGGAGCGCTGCCTCCTCCCGGCGATCCGGGGCGAGAAGATCGCCACCATGTGCTTCACCGAGGACCAGTCGGGCTCGGACCTCGCGGCCACCCGGACCACGGCGCGCAAGGCCGACGGGGGCTGGGTGCTCACCGGCACCAAGAACTGGATCACCAACGGCCCCACGGCCGATTTCGCCACCGTCCTGGCCACCACCGACCCGGCCAAGGGGATGAAGGGGCTCAACTTCTTCCTCGTGGAAAAGGGCACCACCGGGTTCCGGCCCGGCCAACTCCTGCACAAGCTGGGAGCCCGGGGGCCGGCGTGCGGGGAGCTGGTCCTGGAAGAGGTCTTCGTCCCGGACGAGAACCTCCTGGGCGAGGAGGAGGGCAAGGGCGTCGTGTACCTCGGCGAGATCCTCAACGAGGTGCGCTGCATGACCGGCGCCATGGCCCTGGGCATGGCACGCACCGCGTTCGCCGACGGGCTCGAGTACGCCCGCAAGCGCCAGGCCTTCGGCAAGGCCATCGGCGAGTACCAGCTCATCCGGGCCAAGATCGCGGAGATGGCGACCGACCTGGAGGCGGCGAGGCTCATGGTGTACTGGGTCGCCTGGATGATCGGGCAGGGGATGAACCCGCGCAAGGAGGCCGCGATGGCGAAGATGTTCGCCACCGAGGCGTGCCTCAAGGTGGTGGACGAGGTCACGAGGATCTACGGCGCCAACGGCTTCGCCTCCGAGTACGGCCCCCAGCGCTACTTCCGGGACGCCCGCTTCCTGCTCTACGGAGGTGGAACCCACGAGATCATCAAGGATTTCGTGGGCCGGGAGATCGTCAGGGAACGCTAGGCGGCTAGGTGGCTGGGCGGCTGGGCAGGGTGGAGCAGCCCAGCGGCTTGGCGGCCCAGCACCCCAGCGCCGACCGAAAGAGAGGCAAGACGTGAAGATCGCAGTGCTCGTCAAGGAAGTCCCCGACCTCGAGGCCCTGGTCAAGGTGGCCGAGGGCGGGGCGTCGGTGGAGGTGGAGAAGAAGCGCTGCCTGAACTTCTTCGACGAGATCGCGGTGGAGGCGGCCCTTCGCGCCAAGCAGGCGGCGGGCGGCTCCGTGGTCGCCGTCTCCGCGGGTTCCGGCACCGGTATCGAGGCCCTCCGGCGGGCCCTGGCCATGGGGGCGGACGGCGCCTTCCTGGTGGACGACCCGGCCCTGCAGGGGGCCGATCCCCTCACGGTTGCCCGGGCCCTGGCGGCCCTGTGCCGCAGGGAGGGGGTCGATCTGGTGCTCGCCGGGCGGCAGGCCACCGACGACGAGGCCGGACTCGTGGGGCCCATGGTCGCGGAGTTGCTGGGCATCCCGTGCGTGATCGGGGTGACGGCCCTGGAGGTGCGGGACGGGGCCGCCGGGGTCTCCCGGGAGACCGACCGCGGCACCGAAGTCCTGCGGGCGCCGCTGCCCGTGCTCCTCACGGCGGAGAAGGGCCTGTGCGAGCCTCGGGTGCCCCAGGTCATGGGGCTCATGAAGGCGATGAAGGCCCAGATCCCCAAGCTGAGCCTGGTCGAACTCGGGGTGGATGCCGTGCCGCCCCCGGCGGTACGGGCCTACCGGGGTCCCGCCAGGCGCGCGCCGGCGAGGATGCTCGAGGGCGAGCCCGCCGCCGCCGCGGCCCAGTTGGTGAAGCTCCTTCGCGAGGAAGCGAAGGTGTTGTGACAGGTGACGGGTGACGAGTGACGGGTAGCGAGGTCCCCATGTCGATCTGGGTGGTCTGTGAAGGGCAGGAAGGGGGTTTCCGCGCCTCCACGCTGGAGCTCCTCTCCCAGGCGCGTTCGCTCGCGGCCGGGTCGGGAGGGCAGGTGGTGGCCGTGGCGGTGGGGGACGAGGCGGCCGGTGCGGAGCGGCTACGGGGCACAGCCCACCGGGTGCTGACGGTGCGGGGCCCCAACCTCGCGCCCTACGGGGCCGACCCGTGGGTGGAGGCCCTGGGGAGCGTCCTCGCCGACGGGAGCCCGCGCCTCGTGCTGTTCTCCGATGGCACCCGGACCCGGGAGCTCCTGCCGCGCCTGGCGGCGCGCCTCGGCGCGGCGGCCGTCACCAACGCCCTGGGCCTGGAGGCGGACGGCGAGGGGTTCCTCCTCACCCGCCCGGCCTTCGGCGGCAAGGCCTACGTCACGGTGCGCTGCGGCGAACGGACCTGCCTGGCGGCCTTTCGTCCCAACAGCTTCGACGCCGGCGCGACGCCCGTGGGGGAGACCTCCTTCGAGTCGCACGAGGCCTCTCCGGCCCCGAGCCGGGTGGAGGTGCTGGAGCGGAAACCCCGGGCGTCGGCCCGGGTGCCCCTGTCGGAGGCCCAGCGGGTGGTGGCCGGCGGCCGGGGCCTCAAGGCGCCGGAGAACCTGAAGCTGCTGGAGGAGTTGGCGGACGTCCTCGGGGGTGCCGTGGGCGTCAGCCGGGCCGTCGTGGACGCTGGCTGGGCCGACCACGCCATCCAGGTGGGAAAGTCCGGCAAGACCGTCTCTCCGGCCCTCTACGTCGTGGCCGGCGTCTCCGGCGCGGTGCACCACACCATGGGCATGGACACCGCCAAGGTGGTGGTGGCGGTCAACACCGACCCCAAGGCACCCATCTTCCAGTACGCGGACTACGGCATCGTGGGCGACGCGCTGCAGGTGCTGCCGGCGCTCACGGCGGAGGTGCGGAAAGTGACGGGTGACGGGTGACGGGTGACGGGAGGACCGGCAGAGCGCTCTCGTCACGCGTCACGGGTTACGCTTCACCACGGCGCGGCGGAGCCGCGCCGTGAAGATGGACGCCGTGGTGGTGGGTGCCGGCCTGGCGGGGTTGGCCGCGGCCGAGACCCTGGCCGACGCCGGGCTCCAGGTGGTCGTGCTGGAGCGGGGCGACGCGCCGGGGGCCAAGAACGTCACCGGCGGCCGCCTCTACGTGGAGAGCGTGCGGGAGCTGTTCCCGGAGTGGTGGGACGAGGCCCCGCTCGAACGCCCGGTGACCCACGAGGCCTGGACCCTCCTGGACGGGGAGCGCAGCCTGCGGTTGGACTTCCAGGACGAGGGGCTCGGCGGCGATCGGCCCCAGAGCCACACGGTGCTCCGGGCGAGGTTCGACGCGTGGCTCGGGGAGCGGGTGGGCCGGAAGGGGGCCTTCGTGATCCCCCAGAAGCCCGTGGCCGAGCTCCTGTGGGAGGGCGATGCGGTGGCCGGCGTCCGGGTGGACGGCGAGGAGATCCCGGCCCACGTCGTCGTCGCCTGCGACGGCCTGCTCTCCTTCGTGGGCCAGGCCGGTGGCCTGCGGGGGCGCCCGGCTCCACGCAGCGTGGCCGTGGGGGTGAAGGAGGTCGTCGGCCTGCCCCCCGGGGTCATCGAGGACCGATTCCAGCTCGAGCCCGGCGAGGGGGCGGCGGAGCTCTTCCTGGGCTCGGCGACCCGGGGACTGATGGGCGGGGGGTTCTGCTACACCAACCGGGAGTCCCTCTCCCTCGGGCTCGTGGTGGGGGTGGGCGACCTGACGGAGAAGGGCGGGGCGGAGAAGGTGCCCGAGCTCTTCGAGGCCTTCAAGGGGCACCCCCGGGTCCGGAACCTGGTGCGGGGCGGCGAACTCCTGGAGTACTCGGCCCACCTGATCCCCGAAGGGGGCCTGGGCGCCGTGCCCGAGCTAGCGCGGGACGGCCTCCTCCTGGCCGGCGACGCCGCGGGCCTGGCGCTCAACATGGGCTACACGGTGCGCGGCATGGAGTTCGCCCTGGCCAGCGGGAGGATGGCGGCCGAGGCCGTGATCGAGGCCCGGGCGAAGGAGGACTGCTCCGCCGCAGGGCTGGCCGGCTACCCCCGGCGCCTGCGGGAGAGCTTCGTCTGGCGGTATCTCGAGGCCTTCCGCGAGATGCCGCGCCTGCTGGAGAACCCGGCACTGTTCGGCCGCTACCCCCGGGAGGTGTGCGGGCTGCTGGGGGATCTCGTGCGGCTGGAGCAGGTGCGGTCGGGCAGGGTCTCGAAGCGGGTCTGGGAGTTCCTGCGCAGGAACGCGCTCAACTGGGCGGACATCAGGGCACTGGCCGCCTGGCGGAAGATCTAGGGGAGGCGAGTCGTGGACGCCGCCGAGAAGCTCACGAAGAACGCGATCAAGCAGGACGCGGAGAGCCACATCGCCGTCGATGCGGAGGCGTGCCGCACCCGGTGTACCGAGCGCCACTGCATTCGCGTCTGCCCGGCCGCCCTGTACGAGTGGAACGCCGAGGCGGACCGGATGGTGGTGGAGCACGCGGGGTGCCTGGAGTGCGGCACGTGCCTCGTCGCGTGCCGGGAGGAAGCCCTGTCCTGGCGGTATCCCCGGGGCGGGTTCGGGGTGCAGTACCGGTACGGGTGAGCCGGTGACGAGTGACGCGTGACAGGTGACGGGCGGCCGAAGGAGAGGGAAGGGTGAGCCGGAAGATCAAGGTTCTCGTGGCCAAGCCGGGCCTCGACGGGCACGACCGGGGGGCGAAGGTCGTGGCCCACGCCCTCAAGGAGGCCGGCATGGAGGTGATCTACACGGGGCTCCACCAGAGCGTGGAGGCCGTGGTGCAGGCCGCCGTGCAGGAGGACGTGGACGTGGTCGGCCTCTCCGTCATGACGGGCGGGCACCTCCCCATCTGCCGCAAGCTCGTGAAGCTCCTGGCGGAACAGGGGGCGGGGGACAAGCTCGTGTGCGTGGGCGGGGTCATCCCCGGGAGAGACTTCGAGGCCCTGCGGGCCCTGGGGGTCAAGGGAATCTTCCCCGGCGGCACGCCCCTCGAACAGACGATCGCGTTCATCCGCGAGAACGTGAAAGGAGCGGCGTGACGAGTGACGGGTGACAGGTGACGGGAACTCCCGCCGCCTTTCGTCACCTGTCACGGGTCACCCGTCACGGAGAAGCCCATGGACGTCGCCCGGTACGTGAAAGACGAGAAGGACCGCATCCGGGAGGTGACCCTCGCCTCCGGCATCGCGGTGAAGGCGAAGTACGGCCCCGAGGATCTGGCCGCGGCGGGTTTCGACTACGCCCGGGACCTGGGGGAGCCCGGCGAGTACCCCTTCACGCGAAACCTGTTCGCCGAGGGGTACCGGTCGCGGGAGTGGACCACCCGGCAGTACACCGGCTTCGGCACCCCTCGGGAGACCAACGAGCGCTTCAAGCTCATGATCGCCCACGGCCAGACCGGCCTCAACGTGGCTTTCGACCTCCCCACCCAGATGGGGCTCGACTCGGACCACCCCATGGCCGAGGGCGAGGTGGGCCGCGTCGGCATGGCCGTGGACAGCCTGCGGGACTTCGAGGTGGCCTTCGACGGCATCGACCTGCATCGGGTCGGCGCGGGGCTCACGATCAACGCCGTGGCCTCCATCATGCTCGCCATGTACCAGGCCGTGGGCGAGAAGCTCGGTTTCGACCGCACGAAGATCTCCGCGACGCCCCAGAACGACATCCTCAAGGAGGTCGTCGGCCGCGGCGCGTGGATCTACGCCCTGGACCCGGCGGTCAAGCTCGTCGGCGACACCATCGAGTACTCCATCGAGGCCATGCCGCGCACCAACCCGGTGAGCATCTGCGGCTACCACATCCGGGAGTCCGGGGCCACGCCGGCCCAGGAGATGGCGTACGCCTTCGGCATCGCCAACGCCTACATCGACGAGGTGGTCGGGCGGGGCTACCACCCGGACCGGTTCGTGGGGCGCTTCAGCTTCAACCTGAACATCTTCGGGAACCTCTGGGAGCAGGTGGCCAAGTTCCGGGCCGGCCGCAAGGTGTGGGCCCAGAACCTGAAGGAGCGCTACGGGGTGCAGGACCCCCGAAACCTCTGGCTCCGGGGTCTCTTCGCCGGGGGCGGGTCGGGGCTGACCAAGGCCGAGCCGGAGAACAACATCATCCGGGGCGCCTACTACGCGCTGGCCGCCGCCCTCTCGGGAGCGCAGACCACGGCCCTCTGCTCCTTCGACGAGGCCTACACCATCCCCACGCCCCGGTCCGCGCTGCTGTCGCTGCGGACCTGCCAGATCCTCATGGAGGAGGTGGGCATGCGGGACACGGTGGACCCGCTCGCCGGCTCCTACTTCATCGAGACCCTCACCAAGCAGATGGAGGAGAAGATCCGGGACGAGATGGCCGACATCGACGCACGCGGCGGCATGCTCGCCTGCGTCAAGGACGGCTACGTCCAGCGCAAGGTCGCCCGTCAGGCCTTCGAGTTCGAGGCCGCCCTGGAGCGCGGGGAGCTCGTGAAGGTGGGGGTGAACAAGTACGCCACCGAGGAGCAGCACGAGGTGGAACTCCACGAGTACGACGAGTCGTGGGCCGAGGAGAAGCTCGCCGACCTCCGGGAGGTCCGCCGGACGAGGGACTCCCGCGCCGTGACCGGGAGCCTCGAGGCCCTGGAGCAGGCCGCCCGCCAGGGGAAGAACGTGATGCCCTTCCTCGTGGAGTGCTGCCGCGCCTACGCCACCGTGGGCGAGATGTCCGACGTGTTCCGCGAGGTGTACGGGGAGTTCGAGGAGCCGAAGATCTTCTGATCGCTGGGCCGCTTGGCCGCGAGGCAGCTGGGCCGCCCAGCCGCCTAGCTGCCCAGCCCACCAGCCGCGAGGCGATCCATGTCCTACAAGATCGGCATCGACGTGGGCGGGACCTTCACCGACTTCCTCCTGGCCCAGGAGGACGGGACGGGCCACATCTACAAGGTGCTCTCCACGCCCGCCGACCCGTCCGTCGCCACGATCCAGGGGATCGAGGAGATGGCCCGGGACCGCGGGCTCACGACGGCCGAGTTCCTCGAGGAGGTCGGCACCATCGTCCACGGCACCACGGTGACGACCAACGCCACCCTGACCCACCGGGGCGCCAAGACCGGCCTGCTCACCACCCGGGGCGTGCGGGACGCCCTGGAGATGCGCCGCGGCATCCGGGAGGAGCAGTACAACAACCGGTATGAGAACGTGCGGCCCGTGGTGGAGCGCCACCTCCGCCTGCCGGTGGACGAGCGGCTCGACTACCGGGGCCAGGTCCTGACCGCCCTGGCGGAGCCTTCGGTCCGCTCCGGCATCGAGGCCTTCCGCCGCGAGGGGGTCGAGGCGGTGGCGATCTGCTTCATGAACTCGTTCGCAAACCCGGCCCACGAGGTCCGCGCCGCAGAACTGGTGCGCGAGGCGATGCCCGGCGCGTTCGTCTCGGTCTCCACCGAGGTGGCCCCGGCCATCCGGTTCTACGACCGGGTCTCCACCACGGCCCTCAACGCCTACGTCGGCCCGGTGCTCGAGCGCTACCTGCGGAGCCTCATCCGGAAGCTCGAGGGGCTCCGCTACCGCGGGGTGCTGCTCATCATGGCGTCCAACGGGGGGGTGATCTCCCCCGAGTCGGCCATCGCCAAGCCAGCCATGACGCTCCTGTCCGGGCCGGCCGGCGGGCCGGTGGCCGGCCTCGCCTTCTCTGCGGGCCAGGGCTACGAGGACTGCATCACCTGCGACATGGGGGGCACGAGCTTCGACGTGGCCCTGGTCAAGGACGGCAAGCCCCTGACCACGACCGAGGGCGACATCGACCGGCTGCGCATCAGCCTGCCCATGCTCAACGTGGTGACCATCGGCGCGGGGGGCGGGTCCATCGGCTGGATCGACGAGGGGGGGCTGCTGCGCATGGGCCCCCAGAGCGCCGGGGCGGACCCCGGGCCCGCCTGCTACGGCCGAGGCGGGAGCCTCCCCACCTGCTCGGACGCGGACTTGGTGCTCGGCTACCTGGACGCCGACTTCTTCGCGGGCGGCCGCATGAAGCTCGACCGCGCCGCGGCCGAGGCGGCCATCCGCGAGCACATCGCGCGGCCCCTGGGGTTCGACGCGGCCCGGGCGGCGGCGGGGATGTACGAAGTGATCAACGTCTCCATGGCCGCCGCGGTGCGGGAGATCGCGGTCAAGAACGGGTACGACCCCCGGGACTTCCCCCTGGTCACGGCCGGCGGCGCAGGCCCCAACCACGCCTGCATGATCGCCCTGGAGCTGGGCATCCCGGTGGTGCTGATCCCCCGGGAGTCCTCCATCTTCTGCGCGGCGGGGATGCTGCGCTCCGACCTCAAGCACGACTTCGTGCGCACCTACCCGACCCGCCTCGACCGGATGGATCGGGACCACTTCCGCAGGCTCTTCCAGGAGATGCGCGAGGAGGGGCTGCGCCTGCTCCGGGGCGAGGGGATCGCCGAGGACCGGGTCTCCTGCCAACTCACCGTGGACCTGCGCTACGTGCGGCAGTACCACGAGGTGGGGGTGGAGCTGTCCCCGGAGGAGGCGGAGGCCTGCGACCCGGGGGCCATCGCCGCCAGGTTCCACCCCCAGCACGACGCCCTGTACGGGTACTCCCTGGCGGACAAGGGCACCCCGGTGGAGTTGATCAACCTGCGCCTGTCGGCCGTGGGGCGCACCGAGAAGCCGAGCCTCCTGCCCGAGCCCCGGGCCGGGGCCGACCCCTCCGGCGCGTTCAAGGGCCGGCGCGAGGCCTATCTGCCCCGGGAGAGGCGCTTCGCCGCGGTCGACGTGTTCGACGGGATGAAGCTCCAGCACGGCAACCGTCTGGCGGGCCCGGCGATCATCGAGCAGGTGAACACCACCACCTTCGTCACCCCGGAGTTCCACGTGGCCGTGGACCGCTTCGGCACCTACACCCTGTACCTCGAGGAGCGGGAGCAGGAGATCCTGCGGAGGGTCCTGCCATGAGCCGTGAGATCCCCATCGACAAGGTCCTGGTCTCCATCCTCCAGCGGCGCCTGAAGAGCATCACGGAGGAGATGAGCATCGCCATGACCCGGACCACCCGGTCCCCGATCCTCTGCGAGGCGAAGGACTTCGTGACCGGGCTCTACGACGCCCGGGGCAACATGCTCGAGCAGACCGAGAACCTGCCCATCCTGGCCTTCAGCCTGGCGCCCGTGTGCAAGTACATCCTGGAGTACTTCGGCGACGACCTGCACCCCGGCGACGTGATCTTCCACAACGACGTGTTCAGCATGGGCAACCAGAACAACGATGTGGCCGTGTACAAGCCCATCTTCCACCAGGGCGTGCTCGTGGCCTGGGCGGCGTGCAAGGGGCACCAGGCCGACATCGGCGGGGCGGTCCAGGGCGGGTACAACCCCCAGGCCACGGAAGTGTGGCAGGAGGCGCTGCGCATCCCTCCGGTCAAGGTCTACGAGAAGGGCAAGCTGCGCCGGGACGTCTGGGACCTGATCTTCGCCAACATCCGGCTAGACATCGTCGAGGAGGACATGCGTGCCGAGATCGGGTCGTGCGTGGTGGGCGAGCGCGGGATCCTCAAGATCCTCGAGCGCTACGGCCGCGACGTGTTCGAGGCCCACGTGGCGCACCTGTTCGACGCGACCGAGAAGATGATGCGCCAGGAGATCCGGTCGATCCCGGACGGCGTGTACCGGGGGGAGGCCGTCGCCTACTACGACGGCAAGAACCCGGGTTCCTCCTACACCATCCGCGTAGCGGTCACCGTGCAGGACGGCGACATCCACTTCGACTACACCGGCACCGACCCGCAGACCACCGGGTTCGTGAACGGCACCTACACTTCCAGCGCCTCGGCCACGATCCTGACCTTCCTGCAGATGGTGAACCCGAACATGCCCCACAACGAGGGCATGGTGAAGCCCATCCGGATCACGATCCCCGAGGGCACGATCCTCAACGCGGCGTACCCGGCGGCCACCACCTACGGCAACCACCTCTGCCCGAACAACGCCGACGCCATCATGCGGGCCCTGGCCCCGGCGATCCCCGACCGGGTGACCGCGGAGTGGGGCGAGCTCCTGTGCAGCCTCACCACGGGCAGGGACCCCCGCAAGGGCGGCGAGCCCTTCGTCGACATCGGGTTCATGGGCCTCAAGGGGGGCTCCGGCGCCATCCAGGGGTGCGACGGCTACGACCACATCGGCATGATCGACGCCTCGGGGGGCGTGCTCGACCAGGACTACGAGATCTTCGAGCAGCAGACCCCCCACCTGCTCCTCCATCACGAGTACTGGGCCGACTCCGCGGGGCCGGGGCAGTGGCGCGGGGGGCTGGGGGTGGAGACGCGGTTCCGCATCGGGGGCCAGGCCGTGAAGCTCGTGACCTTCGGGGACGGCGACGTGGAGGCGGCGCGGGGGGCCCTGGGCGGGGGCGACGGGACGCTCAACGTGATCCGGCTGCGCTACCCCGACGGCCGCGACTATCTCTGCACCACCAAGGACCTTGTGCCGGACGTGCCGGCCGGCACCCTCTACTTCCAGCAGGCGGGGGGAGGGGGCGGGTGGGGCGACCCGCGGAAGCGCTCGCCGGAGAAGGTGCTGCGCGACGTGCGAAACGGCGTGGTCTCCGCCGAGAAGGCCCGGGCCGACTACGGGGTGGTCGTGGACACGGCCACCTGGACCGTGGACCGGGCGGCCACGGAGAAGCTTCGGGGCGGGTGACGGGTGATGGGTGACGGGTGACGGGTGACGGGTGACGGGTGACGAGCCGAGGGAGAAGGCGAT
>CAZJSF010000028.1:0-20680 GCA_964548515.1 uncultured Thermodesulfobacteriota bacterium | reverse complement strand
GTCCCGATGTTCACGTGGGGCTTGGTTCGCTTGAAGGTTTCCTTGGCCATCGTTCGACCTCCTGGATCTCTTCGGGGGCCCTTTTCGGAGCACGAAAGTCGCGGATGCTAACACGCGCCCCCGGACGGTTCAACCGATTTCACTGCCTGCCCGAACACCCTCACATCGACTGCGCCGCCGAGCCCGGAACGGCCGTCTCGGGGACCGGCTCGTAGCGGCTGAACTTCATGCTGAACGACGCTCGACCCCGCGTGCGGGACCGGAGAGCCGTGGCGTAGCCGAACATCCTCGCCAGGGGCACCGACGCCCGCAACACCCGGTCCGCCGCGTTCTGGTCGACCGCCCGGACCTTGCCGCGGCGCCCGTTCAAGTCCGAGATCAGGTCGCCCAGAAACTCGTCGGGCGTCACGACCTCGAGGTCCATGATCGGTTCCAGTACTCGGGGCCCGGCCCCCAGCGCCGCCTCCTTGAACGCCTGGGCGGCGGCGATCTTGAAGGCCATCTCCGAGCTCTCCAGCGGGTGGCTCGAGCCTCCGACCAGGACCGCCTTGATGCCCACCACCGGGTACCCGGCGAGAATGCCCCGGTCCAGGGCCTCCTCGATTCCCTTCCGGACCGCCGGAAGGTACTCCCCGGGAACCGCCCCGTCCTCGGCCCCGTTCTCGAGCGCGAAGGGCTGCGAAAGTTCCTGGGGTTCGATCCGCACCACCACGTGGCCGTACTGCCCGCGCCCCCCGCTCTCCCGCTCGAAGCGACCCTCCGCCTCGGAGGCCCCCGAGATCGTCTCCCGGTAGGCCACCATCGGCTTGCCGACGCCGACCTCGACTCCGAACTCCCGCGTGAGGCGGTCCACGATGATCTCCAAGTGCAACTCGCCCATGCCGGAGATGATCGTCTGGGCCGTTTCCTCGTCCACCCGCACCCGGAACGAGGGGTCCTCCGCGGCGATCTTCGCTAGGCCCACCCCGAGCCGTTCCTGGTCGGCCAGCGTCCGCGGCTCCAGCGCCACGGAGATGACCGGGGCGGGGAAGTCCATGGGTTCCAGGACCACCGGAGCCCCGGGATCGCACAGGGTGTCCCCCGTGACCGTGTTCTTCAGGCCCAGCGCGGCGACGATGTCGCCGGCACGGGCCGAGTCGATCTCCCTGCGCTCGTTCGCGTGCATCTCCAGGAACCGGCCGATCCGCTCCTTCTTCCGGCTCTTGGTGTTGCTCAGTTCCGCCCCCGACCGGCAGGTGCCCGAGTAGACCCGCAGGAACGTCAACTGCCCCACGTACGGGTCCGTCATCACCTTGAACGCCAGGGCCGCGAAGGGCTCCTCGTCCGACGCCCTCCGCAGGACGCCCCGCCGGCCCTGCTCGTCGAACCCCTCGTACGCCGGCAGGTCCGCCGGACTCGGGAGGTAGTGCACCACCGCGTCGAGCAGCAGTTGCACCCCCTTGTTCCGGAAGGCCGCGCCGCAGAGGACGGGCACCCCCTTGAGGCCCAGGGTCACCCTGCGCAGGGCTTCCCGAACCTCCTCCTCGGAGGGGGCGCTCCCGGCCAGGTAGCGCTCCAGGAAGGCCTCGTCGAGGTCCGCCAGGGATTCCAGGAGGCTCTCCCGCGCCGCCTCCGCCTCGTCCCGGGCCGCGTCCGGGATCGCCACATCCTCGAACCGCGCCCCCAGGCTCTCCTCGTCCCAGATCCTGGCCCGGCGGGAGACCAGGTCGACCACCCCCTCGAACCGTCCCCCGGCACCCAGCGGGATCTGCACCGGGAGGGGCATCGCCCCGAGCCGCTCTCGGATCTGGCGCACCACACCGCCGAAATCCGCGCCCGGCCGGTCCATCTTGTTCACGAAGGCCACGCGGGGGACGCCGTACCGGTCCGCCTGCCTCCACACCGTCTCCGACTGGGGCTCCACTCCCCGCACCCCGCAGAAGACGGCCACCGCACCGTCCAGCACCCGCAGGCTCCGCTCCACCTCGACGGTGAAGTCGACGTGCCCGGGGGTGTCTATGATGTTGATCCGGTGACCCTTCCAGTAGCAGGTGGTCGCCGCGGCCGTGATGGTGATGCCGCGCTCCTGCTCCTGTTCCATCCAGTCCATGACGGCCGTGCCCTCATGGACCTCTCCGAGCGTTCGGCTCACCCCCGTGTAGAAGAGGATCCGCTCGGTGGTCGTGGTCTTGCCGGCGTCGATATGGGCGGCAATCCCGATGTTCCGGTACCTCTCGACCGGCGTCGTCCTCGACACGGGCCCCTCGGAGGCTGGGCCGTCGGGCGGGCCTACCAGCGGAAGTGGGCGAAGGCCTTGTTGGCCTCGGCCATCTTCAGCGTATCCTCCCGCTTCTTCACCGCTCCGCCGCGGCTCTGCTGGGCGTCGAGGATCTCCCCGGCCAGCTTCTCCCGCATGGTCTTCTCCCCCCGGCCGCGGGCGTACTCCACCAGCCAGCGGATGCCGAGGGAGAGACGGCGCTTCGGGCTCACCTCCACGGGCACCTGGTAGGTCGAGCCGCCGACCCGCCGCGACTTCACCTCCAGCGCGGGCTTGATGTTCTCCAGCGCCGCGTGGAAGACCTCGAGGCCGCTCTGGCTGGACCGGGTCTCGACCAGTTCGAGGGCGCCGTACACGATGCCCTCGGCGGTGCTCTTCTTCCCGTCCCACATCACCTTGTTGATGAGCTTGCCGAGCACCTCGTCCCCGTACCGCGCGTCCGCGATCCGGCGGAACTTGCGGGCGCGGGCCGGTTCGGCCCTCTGGACGGGAGCCTTCTTACCGAACTTGTTGAACTTCGCGCTCACGGCTCAATGCTCCTACTTGGGCTTCTTGGCGCCGTACTTCGACCGGCTCTGACGACGGTTCTGCACGCCAACGGTGTCGAGAGTGCCCCGCACGATGTGGTAGCGAACACCCGGCAGGTCCTTCACCCGGCCGCCCCGGACCAGAACCACCGAATGCTCCTGCAGATTGTGCCCCTCGCCCGGGATGTAGACGGTGATCTCCTTGCCGGTGGTGAGCCGGACGCGGGCCACCTTCCGCAGCGCGGAGTTGGGCTTCTTCGGGGTGGTGGTGTACACGCGCGTGCACACCCCCCGCCTCTGCGGGCAGTTCTCCATGGCGGGAGACTTGGTCTTCTTGCGGATCCGGGTCCGGCCCTTCCGGACGAGCTGGTTGATGGTGGGCATCGATCTCTCCTCACACCTCCTCACGGTTCGCGACAAAAAACGGCTGACGCCCAGCATCCGCGGGCATGCGCCGTCCCTCAGTCCCGGTGCTCCCACGCACCGGTCGTGCGCGTAGCTAGACTCCTGGGCCGATGCGGTGTGCCGTTTGCGGCGGCTCTTGCCCAAAGAAACCGGCCCGGGCAGAGGAACCGTCGGGGAGCGGGCTCCCCAAGAAAGAGGCGGGAAGCTAACACAGGCCGCCACGCCATGCAAGCGGGATTTTTCGATCTGGCGCGGTGGCGAAACGCCCGCCGGGCAGACGCGCCGCGGAGCCCCGTCTGGGCGCGAAGTGCCAACCGGGGTCCCTTTCCGGGAATCCGGGCTCCCGGGGACGGCGCGACCCCCTCGACTACTTCAGGAAGCTCTTGAGCTTGCGGCTCCGCGTGGGGTGGCGGAGCTTGTGCAGCGCCTTGGCCTCGATCTGCCGGATGCGCTCCCGCGTGACGGCGAAGTCGCGGCCCACCTCCTCGAGGGTGTGGTCACTCTTCTCACCGATGCCGAAGCGCATGCGCAGGACCTTCTCCTCGCGCGGCGTGAGGCTCGAGAGCACGTCGCGCGTCTTCTCGGAGAGGTTGGCGAGCACGGCCGCGTCGTCGGGCGAGACGGCGGAGCGGTCCTCGATGAAGTCCCCCAGGTGGCTGTCCTCTTCGTCCCCGATCGGCGTCTCGAGGCTGATGGGCTCCTTGGCGATCTTGAGCACCTTGCGCACCTTGGCGACGCTCATGTCCATCCGTTCGGCGATCTCCTCCGGCTTGGGCTCCCGGCCGAGTTCCTGGACGAGGTAGCGGCTGGTGCGCACCAACTTGTTGATGGTCTCGACCATGTGCACCGGCACCCGGATGGTGCGGGCCTGGTCCGCGATGGCGCGGGTGATGGCCTGGCGGATCCACCACGTGGCGTAGGTGGAGAACTTGTAGCCCCGCTGGTACTCGAACTTGTCCACGGCCTTCATGAGGCCGATGTTGCCCTCCTGGATCAGGTCCAGGAACTGGAGCCCCCGGTTCGTGTACTTCTTGGCGATGCTCACCACGAGCCGCAGGTTGGCCTCGATCAACTCGGCCTTCGCCATCTTCGCGCGCAACTGGCCCGACCGGATGGCCTTCACCTTGTCGGAGAGAGCCTCCCGGGAAAGCCCGGTGCGGCGCTCCACCGAGTCGATGACGTCCAACTGCCGCTCCGCCTCCTTGCGCAGCCGCTTGACCTGGTCGGGACGGCGGCCGAAACCCTGGCAGATGGTCCGGAGATCCTTGCCGCGACACGCCTTGAGGAACTCGTGGGCTCCGACGCCCAACTCGCCCTCCATCGCGCGCAACGCCCTCTCGGCCCGCCTCACCTCGTCCGAGAGGTGGATGTAGCGGGCCACGATCTCCTCGATCACCTGGTCCTTGAGGTTGAGCGAGCGGAAGAGCCGCACCATCTCCCGCTGCAGTTCCTTGACCTGCTCCTCCAGCCGGGCCGAGCGCCTCGACCCGACGAGACGGGCCTTGAGGTCGGCCCGACGGCGATCGAGCTCCTGGATCTCCCGGATCGTCGCCAGCACGCGCTCCGCCTGGGACCCCGGCGAGCCCTCCACCTTCTCCGCGCCCTCGTCGTCGTCGTCTTCCTCTTCCTCGGAGCTGTCCCCGTCAAGGCTGTCCACCACCGCCCGGAGGCTCACCTCCTCCGCCTCGAGCTTCTCTCCGAGGGCGACCATCTCCTCCACGGCGAGGGAGCCGCTGAAAGCCGCCTCGAAGGCCTCGTGCAGCCCGGCCTCGATCCGCTTGGCGATCTCGACCTCGCCCTCGCGGGTGAGCAGCGAGACCGACCCCATCTCGCGCAGGTACATCCGCACCGGGTCGTTGGTGCGCTCGAAGAGTTCCTCGTACTCCGCCTTCTCCTCCTCCGCCTCCTCCTCGTCGCGGTCGGAGGACTCCTGCTCACCGAGCGCTCCCTCGGATTCCTCCCTGCCCCCGGTCTCCCTCTCGATCCCGGCGTCGTCCACCACCGCGATGTCGAGATCGCGGAGGGTCATGATGAGTTCGTCGATGGCCTCGGGGTCCACCACCTCTTCGGGGAGAGCGTCGTTGATCTCCCGATAGGTCAGGTAGCCCCGATCCCGCCCGTCCTCGATCAGGTCCTCGAAATCTTCCAGCCGAAACCCGTTGGGCATTCGAACCTTCTCCTTGCGCTCCACACACCAAAGCCGGCCAAGATACCACAGAAATCAACAATTTGAAGGGGTCAAGTGCGCCCCGACGCCGATCGGCGGGTCGAGGCCAGGACCCGATCGAGGTCCTGCTTCTCCCGGAGCAGTCCCTCGAGCCGCGCCGATGTCCCCTCCCTCTCCGCCTCGCGGAGCTCGCGCAGCAGCCGCGAGGCGCGCGCCTCCAGGAAGCGCAGCTCGAGCTTCGCTTCGAGGACGGCGTAGGGGGGACGCGGGTCGGCGTCCTGCACGAGCAGCGGCGTCAGCACGGCGCGGACCTCCCGCGGAGTCTCGTCCACGGGCAGCAGCCCGGGCGGCTCGCTCCGGCCCGAGACAAACTCGGCGGCATCGCGGAGGGCGCCCTCCGACATCCACTCCAGGGCCTCCCGGGCTCGAAACCGCTCGCGGCACGACGGTTCGCTCACGAGGGCCGCGACGACCGCCCTCTCGACAGGGTCCCCTTCCCCGCGGGGAGCGGCGGGAGGGGCGGCGGCCTTCTTCCCCGCCCCGAGCCGGGCGCGCAGCAGGCCCTCGTCCACGCCCAGGAGTTCCGCCGCCCTCCTGAGGTAGAGATCCCTGGCCATGCCATCCGCGACTGCCTTGAGCCGCGGGGCGACCTCGTCCACGGCGGCCACGCGTCCCTCCACCGACCCCAGGTCGAGCCTGGATCCCAGGTCGTCGAGGAACACCTCGAGGAGCGGCCTCGCCTTCTCCACCTGCGAGGCGAGGTCCCCCCCGTCGCGCACGAAGCTGTCGGGGTCGTGATCGCCCGGCAGGAGAACCGCGCGGCACGGGAAACTCTCTTCCAGGAACACGTCGAGACTCCGGAAGGCCGCGCGCCTTCCCGCGGCGTCGCCGTCGTAGATGAGCACCGCCTCGTCCACCCGCCGGCGCAGCGACCGGACGTGGTCGGCGGTGAGCGCCGTGCCCAGGGTCGCCAGGGCCGTGGGGACGCCGTGGCAGTGAAGGCCGATCACATCCATGTACCCTTCCACCACGAGTGCCCGCCGCTCGGCGCGCAGCGCCTCGGCGGCCTGGGGCAGCCCGTAGAGGACCTCGCTCTTTCGGAAGACCGGCGACTCCGGCCCGTTCAGGTACTTCGGCTCGCCCTCCCCCAGGATGCGGCCGCCGAAACTCACGACCCGGCCGGCCGCGTCCTGGATCGGGAACACCAGCCGGTCGCGCAGCCGGTCGTAATAACCACCGCTCGTCCGTTCGGCAAGGAGCCCCGCCGTGGCGGCCTCGGCGGAATCCACGCCCTTGTCCCTCAGGTAGCGCGCCAGGTTGTCCCAGCCGGCCGGCGCGTACCCCAGCCGGAAGGACTCCGCGGCGTCGGCGCCCACGCCCCGGCGTTCGAGGTAGGCTCGGGCGGCCTCGCCGGCCCTTCCGACGAGCAACTGGTGCCGATAGTACCGGGCCGCCGTCTCGAGGAGGTCGAGCAGCCCCCCCTTTTCCTCCCGGACCCGCCTTTCACGCGGGGTCTCCTCGGCCACGCTCACGCCGGCCCGCTCGCCCAGCTGTCTCACCGCGTCGCCGAACGACGCGCCCTCCACCTCCATCACGAAGCGGAAGACCGACCCCCCGACGCCGCATCCGAAACAGTGGTAGGTGCCCCGTTCCTCGTTGACGATGAAGGAGGGGGTCTTCTCCGGGTGGAACGGGCACAGGCCCTTCCAGGTCTTGCCCGCCCGCTTCAGCGCCACGTGCCGTCCGACCACCTCGACGATCGAGGTGCGCGACCGGATCGCCTCGAGGATGTGGTCCGGAATCCGCACGCTCACTCCCAGGGGCCCGGAGGCCGGCACACGGGCACTCCCTCGACGGGGAACGCCCCGTCTAGCCCAGGTCGATCCACGTGACCGCGTCTCCTTCCGGCCGCACTTCCCGCACGTGGGGCGCGGACGCGAGATGCTCGCGCACCGCACGCCGGAGGGTACCGGTGCCCCTCCCGTGAACGACGCGGAACCCGCGGACTCCCGCCACCAGGGCCCGGTCCAGTGCGCGGTCCACCGAGACGAGGGCCTCCTCCACGGTGGAGCCGATCACGTTCACATCCGAGGCGCCCGCCTCCGCGTCCACCCGCACCCGCGGTGCGGGCTGCGCGGGAGGCCGGGCTTCGACCGGCGCCCGGAGATCGTCGAGGGGCACGGTCACCCTCAGGGTCCCCAGCCGCACGACGGCCCGCCTGCCGTCGGGCTCCACGGCCTGGACTTCCCCCTCCCGGCCCAGGGAGGCCACGTGGACCCGCATGCCGGGCACGGCCTCCGCATCGAGCCCGCCGGGCGGGGCCTCCGTCTCCTCGGGCCCCAGACGTTCCTCCGCCAACCGTTGGAGCGAGGCCACTTCGGCCTCGGCGGCGGCCCGGCCGATGGCTCCGTCCGACAGGCGCCGGACGGCGTCGCGCATCTCGCGGCGCACCTCCTCCACCATGGACCGAACCTCCCGACGGAACTCGGCTCGGACGACATCGCGCTCCCTCCGCGCCTCGCGGACCAGTTCCTCCTGCTGGCGGTTCCTGGCCTCCCAGTCCGAGCGGAGATCCTCGGCCCGCTCCGCGGCCTCCCGGGCACGGTCCTCCGCCTCCTCGAGCCCCCGCAGCAGTTCTCCGCCGCGCCCCTCGTCGCCGGCGGCGTACCGCCGCGCCCGGGCGAGGACGTCGCTCGGCATGCCGAGCCGCTCCGCCACCTCCAGCGCGTTGGAGGCCCCGGAGCGTCCGTACTCGAGCCGGTACTGCGGCTCCCCGGTGGAGGGATCGAAGGCCACCGCGGCACTTCGGCCGTCGGGCCGTGAACGCGCGAACGCCTTCAGTCCCGCCAGGTGGGTGGTGGCCATGAGGCATGCCCCGCGCTCCAGCAGGGTCTCCACCACGGCCGCCGCCAGGGCGAGGCCCTCCCTCGGGTCGGTGCCCGTACCCAGTTCGTCCAGGAGGGCGAAACAGCCGCTCTCGGCCTTCTCGACGATGTCCCGCAGGTTCCCGACGTGCGCCGAAAAGGTGGAGAGGTGCCGGTCGATGTCCTGCTCGTCGCCGATGTCGGCGTAGACCGCAGGGAACCAGCCCACGCGGCTCCCTTCCGCAGCCGGCACGAACAGCCCGCACCGGGCCATGGCGGTGAGGAGGCCCGCGGTCTTGAGGGCCACGGTCTTCCCGCCGGCGTTCGCCCCGGTGACCAGCAGCCACCGGCTCGGCGGCTCCAGGAGGATGTCCACGGGCACCACCGCGACGTCGCCCGACACCTCCAGCAGCGGGTGCCGTGCCTCGCGCAGTTCCAGGACCGGGGCCTCCGGGATGCCGGGCCGGACCGCCCGCAGGCGCTTCGCCAGGACCAGGCGGGATGCCAGAGCGTCCACGTGGGCGACGACCGCGAGGTTGCCCTTCAGGGCTCCGGAAGCCTCCCCGACCGAACGTGTGATCTCCAGGAGGATGCGGCGGACCTCCGCCTCCTCGTCCTCCCGGAGCACCCCGAACTGGTTGTTGAGCTCGACCGTCTCGAGCGGCTCCACGAAGAAGGTGGAGCCCGTGCGGGAGCGATCGTGCACGATCCCCTTCAGATACCCCCGGAAATCGGTGCGCAGCGGCACCACGTACCGCCCGCCGCGCAGCGTGATGAACTCGTCCTGGACGACCGGGTCCAGGGCGGCGTCTCCCAGCAACCCCTCGAGCACGCGCAGGATGCGCCCCCGGAGCCGCCGCTGCTCCTCACGAAGGGCCAACAGGGCCGGGCTGGCGCCGTCCAGGATCTCGCCACGGGGCCCGAAGGTCCTCTCGAAGCGGTCCGCCAGTTCCCACAGCGGGCGCATGCGCCCGGCGTACCGCCCCAGCAGGGTGCCTTCCGCGGCGGCGTCCTCCAGGTACTCGAGGAGGCGGTGGCAGGCGCCCACCGTGTCCCGCAGGGCCAGGAAAGCCTCGATCTCGAGACAGGCGCCGTCCTTGCGGGAGGCGTCGAGGACGGCCTCGATCCGGTGGACCCCGGACAGCGGCGGCGGACCCAGCCGAGGCTCCAGGTCGCTCAGGGACTCGAGTTCGTCGAGAGCCTCCAGGGCGGCCTGCCGCCCTGGCAGAGGCGCGAGGGCACGGCAGAGATCCTCGCCCTGGGGCGTTCGGGCCCCCTGGGCCAGGAGGGTGCGCACCCGCGGAAACCCCAGTACCGCCAGGGCATGCTCGTTCATGGGGGAACCGGTTTCAGGACCCGAGCCGGTCGGCCCACGCCAGGGCTCGCTCGAAGACTTCCAGGAGCGGCCGGGCGAGACGGGTGGACCGCACCCACTCCCCGCCCCAGGAGGTTTGCGCGGCGGCAGCAGCCGCAGCCCCCGCGAGGAGGGTCCCGGCGACGAGTCCGAAAACGGCCCCCGCTGCCCGGTCCAGCCCCCCCAGGTGAACCGAACGCCCCAGCCGGTGCAAGACGTACCCTACGGTCTGCAGGATCACGTACGGGACGACGAAGAGCAGCGCGTGGGCGGCTGCGCGGCTCGCCACCGGCGCCCATCCCCAGCGGTCCGCCACCCAGCCGGCGCCCACCTCCCCCCAGACCACGGAGACCGCAGCGCCCGCCAGCAGCGCAGCCAGAGCGAAGGCTTCCCGGAAGACCCCGCGGACGGCTCCCCGCACCGCGAGCAGGCCGATCAACACGAGCAGGACCGCATCCGCGGCGCTCAGCGCTGCCCCCCGAGGGCGGCCCGGACGGCCTCGTTCACCTTTCGACCGTCCGCCTTGCCTCGGACGAGGGGCATCAGTGCTCCCATCACCTTGCCCAGGTCCGCGGGGCCAGTCGCTCCCACCTGGGCGATGACGCGAGCCACCAGGGCCGCCAGTTCCTCGGGCGCCATCTCCGCCGGCAGGAATTCCTTCAGGATCTCGGCCTCCGCCTCCTCCCGGGCCACCAGGTCGGGACGGTTTCCCCCGCGGAACTGCTCGATCGACTCCCGCCGCTGTTTGAGCAGGCTCGACACCACCTGGATGACCTCGGCCTCGTCCAGGGAGCCCCGCTTTTCGATCTCGCGGTTCTTCAAGGCCGCCCGCACCATTCGGAGCGTGGAGGTCCGGACCGCGTCCCTCGCCTTCATGGCACCGACCAGCGCCTGGTCGAGCCTCTGGACCAGTGAGCCGTGCTCAGACATGCAGCCCTCCCGACCTCAACGGGTCGTCACGAAGCCTTGGATTCCCTTCGGGCGAAGGGTCTTCCGGTAGAGATTCTCCGCCTCGGCGCGGGTGTCGTAGAGGCCGACCTGGACCCGATACCACGTACGCCCTCCCACCGGCGCCGCCACCACCTGGGGGCTCACTCCCTGCGCCTTCATGCGGGCGGCCAACTCCTCGGCGGCACCCCGATCGCGGAAGGAGCCCACCTGCACGGTGAACACGGCCTGCGGCACCGCCGGCTTCGGCTCGGGCCGGGGCTTGGCGGGAGCGGGGGGCTCCCGGGGCTGCTGCGCGCTCGCAGCGGGCGCGGGCGGCGGGGCCGAGGGCGGGGCCTCGGGCTCGGGACGAGCCGGGATCGCCGTCTCCGTCTGGGTCGCCGGGGCGGGTACGGGGGTCTCGCGGAACGTCTCGGTTCCCTTGCCGTCCGGCCGCTTCAAGTCGTCGTAGAACGTCAGGTCGGGGCGCTTCTCCGGCTCCCCGGCGGCTGGCCCGGGCAGCACGTCCCGGGGCCCCTCGGCCAGGGGCACGGTCACCGGCCGCCTCCCGCCCCAGAGGCCCTTGCCCACGAGGACGCCCAGGAGGAAGACGAGGACCAGGACGAGGGCGGCTCCGACGCCCAGCAGGGCGAGCCTCCCCCCCTCGATCCGGACTTCGTAGTGATCCTCGACCTTGCGGTAGGCCTTCATGGGTCTCCCCAAGTTGTCCGAAACGTGAACCCGCTCACCGGGAGCCGAACACGTCCTCCACCTGCTTGTGGCGTTCGACGACCGCCGCCCCCGCCTCGTCCTCCGGAAGGCTCTTGTCCCGACAGAAATCCGGGCAGTGGAGGGCGCTCTCCTTCAGCGTGTGTTTCTTGTTGCAGTTCTCGCGCCACGCGCAGACGACGCACTGCTTGCGGATATCCAGAGACATGGGCCTTCCCTCGGGTCGGATGGGATCCTTCGCGCTTCGCCGTGCTCAGGAAGAGGCCGCCTCTTCCTCCGCCGCCGGAGGGGCGGGAACCGGAGGCATGAGGCCCGCTCCCCAGGGGATGCCGACCACCCGCGCATACTCCCGGGGCCGCCGATCGGCCAGAAAGGGCCACGTGCGGCGAGCCTTGTCGACCTCCGCCGGATCGCAGGCGGAGACCAGGATCCCCTCCCCCAGGCCGGCGGGTTCGCTGGCCAGTTCTCCGTCCGGTCGGACGACGAAGCTCTGCCCGTAGAAGTCGAGCCCCTCTTCGCTGCCCACCCGGTTCACGCGGACGACGTAGATCCCGTTGGCCACGGCGTGGCTCACCGCCAGCGCGAGCCACCTCTCCTGGCTGGCGAAGGCTGCGGCCGTCGGCAGGAACACGAGGTGCGCACCCGCCAGCGCGAGGCATCGGAACCCCTCTGGGAAGAAGTTGTCCCAGCCCAGTTGGACACCGACGCGGAGACCCTCCAGTTCGAACACGGGGAATCCCAGATCGCCGGGATGGAAGTGACGTTTCTCCTCCCAGTAGGGAATCAGCGGGATGTGGGCCTTTCGGTACAGCCCGACGCGCTTCCCCTGCGTGTCGACGACCAGCGCGCTGTTGTGGTACACACCGTCTCCGGCCTTCTCGAAGAACGGGCACACCACGGCGACTCCGTGCTGCGCTGCGAGCCGCGATATTTCGCTGGCGAGAGGCCCGTCCGCGGGCTGCGCCAGGGATGAGGCATCCCCGCCGTCGCGGGGAAACCACGGGAGGCTGAACAACTCCGGGAAGCAGACGATCCGGGCTCCGCGCTGGGCGGCAGCCTCCAGGTGCTGGGCGGCTTTCGCCACGTTGCGGTCCACGTCCTGGGAACCCGGCACCTGGATCGCGGCCACCTTGACCATCCGCACCTCGCTGCCCCCGTGGGGCTCCGCGGTTCTCCGAAATGAGTTACGCTACTTTGGCCGTCCGTGCGAAGTCAAGCCCGGCTCCCGGGCGGCAGCCCCGGCCCCGGGTGGCCCGCGCGGGAAAGGGAGACGCGCCGTGATCCTGACCGATGTCACCATGACGGAGTTCGAGCAGGCAGTCGGGGAGACCCGCGTGGCGGTCTTGCCCGTGGGCAGCGTTGAGGAGCACGGGGCCCACCTCCCCCTCGGCACCGATACGATGCAGGTGTGGGAGGTCGCGCGCCTCGCGGCGGATCTCGTGCCGATCCTGGTGTGTCCGCCCCTGCACTACGGCTACTGCCGGAGCACCCGCGACCACCCCGGGACCGTATCGATCTCCCCCGAGACCCTGCGCCGGCTGGTCGTCGACATCGGCGCGAGCCTGCACGCACAGGGCGTCCGAGGCCTGGTGGTGATCTCGGGGCATGCGGGGGGCCTCCACATGGCAGCGCTGGAAGAGGCGGCCGAACGCCTGGCGGAAGCCCACACCGACCTGGAGGTGGCCGTGGCGTGCGAGTACCACTGGGCCAGGGAGTGCGGCCGGGAGGGCATCGTCGAGACCGAGGACGACGGTCACGCCGGCGAGATCGAGACCAGTCGGATCCAGGCGATCGACCCCGGACTCGTCAAGGGGACCAGCCCCGAGGAGTACCCCCGCTTCCCCAAGCCCTTCGTTTCCCGCACCCGGCGGCTCGACTGGCCCGGAGGCGTATGGGGGGACCCCTCCCGGGCCTCCCCGGAAAAGGGACGGCTCCTGCTCGCCCGGAGCGCCCATCGCCTGGCCGCGCTGGTGGAAGACATGGAAGGTCGGATTCGTGACGCGGAGGGCAGGCGCTCAGGCAGCGCCGCTCCCTGACGGCAACACGCTCTCCAGGGCGCGGCCGAGTTCCGCGAGGCGAAAGGGCTTCGGCAGGAAGAGAGTCCCTCGGTCGGAGGCGGCCAGTTCCGAGGTGCCTTCCCCGGCATGCCCCGACACGAACACGACCGGCAGACCGGGATGGTCCCTCCGGACCCTGGTGGCCAACTGCGGTCCGCCGACCCCGGGCATGACCACGTCGGTGACCAGCACGTCGAAGGATCCCAGTTTCCCCAGGTCCGCGATGGCCGCGGCTCCGTCGGGGAAGGAGACCACGGAGTATCCGAGCGAACCCAGATAGTCCGCGGCCATGGACCGGACTGCGTCATCGTCCTCCACCAGGAGGATCCGCCCACGGCCGACGACGGCCGGCGCGGGGGCTTCCTCGGCGATCTCCGCCTCTCCGGCCTCGGCGGAGGGCCAGAAGACCCGGAAGGTGCTCCCCCGTCCCGGCTCCGACTCCACCACCACTTCGCCTCCCGCCTGCCTCACGATCCCGTAGACCGTCGCCAGCCCCAACCCCGTGCCCTTGCCCTCCTCCTTGGTCGTGAAGAACGGCTCGAAGATGTGCTCGACGATCTCGGGGGCCATCCCGGTCCCCGTGTCCGAGACCTCCAGCACTGCGTAACGACCGGCGGCGAGCCCGGGAGTTCCCGGGGAGGAAGCCGCCAACCGGACCACCCGGGTCGAGAGGGTCAGCGTACCGCCCCTCGGCATTGCGTCCCGTGCGTTCACGGCCAGGTTCATGACCACCTGCTCCAACTGGGCCGGCTCGGACCGGATCGTCCCGGCTTCCGGATCGAGGTCCACCCCGAACTCGACGTCCTCCCCGAGCACCCGCTCGAGCATGCGGGCGACCCCCCTCACGCACTCGTTGACGTCCACGTCCCGGGGCTCGACCACCTGGCGCCGCCCGAAGGCGAGCAACTGCCGGGTGAGTGCCGCCGCGCGGTCCGACGCCCGTAGGATCTCCGCCGCTGCGTGATGGGTCCTCTCCCCCTCCGGCAGCTTCATCGTGAGCACTTCCGCGTACCCGGCGATGGCGGTGAGCAGATTGTTGAAGTCGTGCGCGACGCCCCCTGCGAGCCTGCCGAGGGCCTCCATGCGTTGACTGTGGGTGAGTTGCACTTCGAGGGAGCGCGTCTCCGTGTGGTCGAAGAGGACCCCCTCCAACCCGGGAGACTGCCCGTCTCCCGCGGGTAGCGCCTGGCCCACGTCGTAGACCCAACGCACCCTGCCTTCCGCGTCGTGGATACGGTACTGGATCTCGTACGCGCGGCCCGAGCGCAGCGCGGCCTCCTGCTCGCGCGCGACCCGCGCCCGGTCCTCCGGGACGATCAGGTCGGCCAGCGTCGACGAACCGCTCGTGAAGGAGGTCGGCTGGTACCCGGTGACCGGCTCGCACCCGGCGCTGATGTACTGAACCGAGCGGCCCGCGTCTCCGCCGCACCGGTAGACAGCACCGGGAAGGTTCTGGATCAGGGTCTCGAGGGTCCGCCGCGTCTGGGCGAGGTTCTGTTCCCCCTGCAGCCGCTCCACCTCGCCGCCACCCCGGCGGGCGTAGAGGTCGAGCACGTCCCTGTCCGCCTCGGACAGTTCCAGCCGTTCGTCGTGAAGCGCGCACAAGATCCCGACGACCTCGCCGTGGCTGTCCCGGAGTGGAGCCCCGGCATACGCCTCCACCCGGTTTCGCCGCACGAAATCGTCGTCCGGGAAGGACGACCGCAGACCGGAGGGGAAGAGCGCGACGGCGTCCTTCCGGACCACTTCCCGGCAGGGGGTTCCCTCCAGTCGGTAGGGGTGCATCTCCAAAGGCTCCCCGTTCTCGACCGCGGCGAGCGGAACGGCCCCGTCGTCCCCGTCCAATCGGGCGATCACGACCCATCGCGCCCTGAGTTCCTGCGACAGGGCCCGGACCACCTGGCGGAAGAGCCGCTCGCCGGTCAAGCCCGCGGTGGATTCGTGGAGCCGGCGCAGCCGGCGCTCGGCTCGTCGGCGGCTGTCGGCCTCCGCCTCCAGGGCTTGCCGCGTGCGGGCCCTCTCCAGGGCCGCCCCGGCCATGTGGCCGAGGATCCGCAGGCCCTCCCGTTCTTCCTGACTGAATTGACGCTCCCGCCGGAAGTAGAGCGCCACGGCTCCGAGCCCTCGGCCTTCGGAGTGGAGCGACACGGCGGCGACCGAGAGGACTCCCTCTTCCGCAAGCCACTCCCAGCCGGGGCCGCCGGAGGACGAGCCGTCGATCACGACCAGTTCCCCGGTCTCCACCGCGCGCGCCTCGGGCCCCCGGCCGGCCTTCAGTTGCCGCCGGAACTCGCGGTGCGCCTCGCCCAGCCCGGTTTCTCCCTTGAGGAGGAGGTCCCCCGACGAGGGCTCCGCGACGTACACGGAGGCCGCGTCGGCTCCCAGCGCGGCGGTGGCGCCCTCGAGCACGGCCGCGAGGATCTCCGAGGGCGACCCGGCCAGCGTGAGGGACCGGGCCAGACGGTACAGGGAGCCCAGCGTCTGCGCGCGCTGGGCGTTGGCTTCCTCGATCCGCTTGCGGTCGGTGATGTCCCGGAGCACGCCGGCGACGCCGGTCACTCGCCCGTGGGAGTCGCGCAGGGGCACCCGCGCTGCGAGAAACGTCCTCTCCTCGCCGAGGACCGGGATCCGCTCCTCTCCCTGGTACGGGCGCCCGGACGCCAGCGCGTCGCCGTCGTGCTGCTGGAGCACCGCGGACAGGGATTCCGGGAGGAAGTCCGACGTCCGCCGTCCGAGGGCCTCCCCGGGGGAGGTTCCCAGAAGCTTCGCGGCCGGCGGATTGACCAGCAGGAAACGGCCTTGGGTGTCCTTCACGAAGACCACGTCCTCGGTGCCCAGCGCCAACGCCCGCAGGCGCTCTTCCCGGTCGCGAATCCCTTCCAGGAGCAGGCGGTACCGTCGGCCCGCCCATGTTCGCCAGGCCGCCACGCCCCCGAGGGTCAGGCACAGCAGGCCCGCGAGGAGAAGCCCGCCCTCCAGCATCACACCCCTCTGCCAGTCGGCGAGCGCCACGTCCTCGTCCACCCGGGTCACCAGGCCCCAACCCGCGTCCGAGATCCAGCGCACGGCACCCAGTACCCTGCGGCCCCGGTGGTCCAAGAAGGTACCGGCCGTCTCCTTGGCTTCGAGAGCGGCGATCTCGATGGCGTCCGAACGCTCGACGGGCACGTCCAGGGGTTCCCCCGACTCCTCGGTCCGTCCGCCGACCGGAGTGATCGCCCTCGCGCCTCCCTCGGTCCTGCGCACCAGGTAGACCTCGAGGGTGGGAACGGCCGCCTCCTCCGCCTGGAGGATCGGCAGCAGCGTGGCGCTCGGGTCGAGGTAGAGGCCCACGACGCCGAGGACGGGGGAACTCAGCGGCCGAGCCCGGGGGTCGGCGTCCCCGAAGACCGGGGCGAGGAAGCCGAGGACCCAGGCTCCCGGCTCGGGCCCGTGGAGGTCGTGGAGGAGGTAGCGCGCCTCCCGCGCCACCCGTCTCGCCATCACGCCCGCGGACGGCGGGGGCGGAGCGCCGGTGGCCGCGGTGAGGAGCGGTTCCCCGCTCGGAGTGAACAGGGACGCGCCGAGGAAACCGGCGAACATCTGGAGGTTGTCCAGGTGGGCACGCAGGACGAGGGGGTCCTTCCCCTTGGGGCAGGCTCCCTCCGTGCACAGGCCGATGAGGTCGGGATCCCAGGCGAGAACCTCCGCATCGGCACGCCGTTCGGCCAACCACGCCTGGAGGGACCTCTTCCTGGCGTCGGCGACCGACTCGAGGCGCGACCCCCACTGGGCCACGGTCTCCCGGCGTTCCTCCAGGCGCAGGTCCACGAAGACCCAGGCCACGGCGGCGAACGCCATCACCCCGGCAGCGGCGGAGAGCACGAGCAGCAGAAGTGGAACGCGACGGACTGGAACGGCCGCGTCGGGCGAGGTCAAGGTGGGTCTCGTCTCCGGTCTCGCAAGGGGATCGCGCACGGTCCCAGATCGGTCCCGGCCTCCCCGCGCTTGAGCCCGGACCCGCCGCGTCGGCGCGTTTCAGCCCCTCGAACCGGAGGATTCACCCATTCGGACCGGCACGCGGAAGAGGAACAGGCTCCCCCCTTCGGGCCGGGGTCGGTACTCGACCGCCCCTCCGTGGGCCGAGGCGATGGCACGGGCCAGGGGGAGCCCGATCCCCAGGCCTCCGCCGCCGAAGTGATGGTCGGACGTACGGTGGTGGCGAAGATCCGCGGACTCGTAGAACAGATCGAAGATCTTGTCCTGCTCCGCCTCCGGGACTCCGATCCCCGAGTCCTGCACCTCGAAGAAGAGGTCCGGGCCATCCACGCGAACCTCGATGTGCACGGAGCCTCCGTCGGGAGTGAATTTCACGGCGTTCTGGACCAGGGCGCCCACGGCCCGCAGGACCTTCCGTCCGTCGACCTCGATCCGGACCTCGGGTTCGGCGCGGCACGAAACCCGGATGTCCAGGGGGCGAAGGCCCTCGTACATCGCGGCGAGATCCGAGACCCCCGCACAGAGTTCTTCCAATCGCAGCGGACACCGCTGGACCGGAACGCCCCCTCCCTGGGCGAGCCCGAGGTCTCCCAGGTCCTCCACGACCTCCTTGAGCCGCCGCAGGGCGCGGTCCGCCGACTCCAGCAGGCGACGGGTCTCTTCGGGGAATCCCGCCGACTGGCTGGCCAGCAGCGAGACCATGCCGGCGGCCACGGTCGTCGGGGTGCGGATCTCGTGATTGGCCAGCGCGATGAACTTTTCCTTGCGCTCGTTGAGGTCGCGGAGACGCTCCACCACCTCCCGCAGCTCCCGATTGTCGCGGGAGAATCGCACCCGCTCCTCGCAGTGGCGCACCAGGATTTCCAGCCGGGCCAGTCGAACCGGCTTGATGAGGAAATCGTAGGCGCCGAGGCGCAGGGCCTCGACGGCGTCGTCCATGGTCCCGAACCCGGTCACGAGGACGACCTCCGCGGCCGGCCACCGTTCCCGGACCCTGCGGAGAACCTCGATACCCGACATGCCGGGCATCTTCAGGTCCGTGATGACCAGTTCTGCCGGCCTTTCCTCCAGGGCCCAGAGGCCCTCCTCGCCGGACGACGACTGCCGGACGTCGTGCCCCCGCTCGGAGAGAAAAGACGCCAGCACCTCGCGGACCCCGGCCTCATCGTCGACGATCAGAATGTCCATCGCCCTCTCGCTTCCCCCAGCGGAACCCTGCGGCGTTCACCGGCCACGGCCCCGGGGTAGAACCGGTCCATGCAGTCCGGACACATCCCGTGGGTGAAGTGCGCGTGGGAGTGGTTCTCGATGAACGCCTCCAACGCCTCCCAGGCCTCGTCCTCCCGCCGGATCTTCTTGCAGCCCGAGCAGATGGGGAGCAGCCCGCGCAGCCGGTGCAGCGCCGATACGTCCTGGAGGCACACGAGCGCGCCATCCCCGTCTTCGCCCCGCAGGGGAGACGCCGAGAGGAGGAAGATCATGCCCTCCCCCCTCCCGCCCCGGGGCGCCACCCTCAGTTCCCTCTGCAGGGAGGCCTCCCCCCGGAGGGCCTCGTCGGCGGAGTTTCGCAGCAGGCAGTCGCGGCACTCGGCCGCGTGTCCGCACCCGAGGGGGTGCCGCACGCTGTTCTCGCAGTCGAGGGCTTCGCCGGGCCGGCGGCCGACCAACTCGAAGGGCTCTTGGCGCAGCAGTTCCCGCGCCGCCTTGTTGAGCGCCCGGATGCGCCGCTCCCCATCGACCACCAGGGCCACCAGCGGAAGGGCATCGAGGAGCGCCTGCGCATACCCGCCCTCCGCAGGGAACCGGGAGCCTCCCGTCATGGCTCGGCCGCGGCCTTCGGGTGCACCCGGCACTTCGGCACCAGACGCACCGGGTGGTAGCTCTCCTTCGCCTGACGAAGGCCCGGGTCGCCCAGGTCCTGTTCCCGGTTCACGAAACGGTACTCCGAGAGGGCGTTCCGACAGAAATCGCGATTGATGAGCTGCGCCAACCCCTCTCGACCCGGCTCGGCCTTCTCGAAGTGCACCACGAAGGTGTCCCCGTTGAGTGGTTCGCCGAGGCAGAAGGCCCGGACCCGCCCCCGGAGGAGGATGACGCCGCCCCGCAACCCGAGTCGCGCCCGATTGCGGAGCGCCTCCTCGACGGCCTCGGTCTCGAGCAATGTCGAGGGCCGCGTCGCCGAGCACCGCACCTCGCACCACCCCTGCGCCAGGTCCACACACTCTCCCACGTGGTCGTCGGCCAGTTCCGCGTATTCGTAGTTCTCGGCCTCCTCCCGGAGGAACTTCGCCAGCCGGTTCTTCCTCTTGTGGAACCTCTTGCCCGGAAGCGTCGCGAGTTCCTCCACGAGGTAGACGTAATCCGCCTGGTCCCGGTCCTCCGCCGCCGTCCAACTCTCCGGGAAACTCGCCGCGACCCACGACGCCGGAACCGGGAACAGAACGGGGTTCACACCCTCGCCCTCCAGGTACCGGCACACCGCGCGCGCCGCGGGTTCCACCTCTCCCGGACCCAGGGGCGGAAAGGCGTAGACCTCTCCCCCGTAGCCCCTTGCCACCACGGCGAGCATTCCATCGAGTCGGCTGACCCGGTAGGCGTGGGCCCTCCGGAAGAGGAAGAGGTTCGCGAAGCTGTACTCGGACAACTCGGGCTCCAGAGGCCTCAGCGCGGCGTGGAACTCGTCCGCGTCGTCCAGTCGGATGTCGCGAAAGTGGGGGAAGGAGGGAATGTCTTGCATGGGCGCCGGGTTCACCCCCAGGACCGGTCGCGGCGCGCCGGGCGGCCCTCCGGGCAGCGGGTCGGCGAAGGGTTCCGAGACGCCACGGCGGCGCCTCCCTCCCTCTGCGTCACGGCTGCTCCACCTGGATCGTCGTCTGGTGGGACGCCATGTCCACCACGGGCACCACGTACCCGGGCTTCCCCAGGTACTGGTCCGCCACCTGCTGGGGGAACGAACGATACCGGAGCGTGGCGGCGACGCGGACCGGGCCCTGGAGGTCTGCCGGAAGCGGAAAGCGATAGGTCTCGAGCGCCTGCGCGCGGGCCGGGATGGAGTTGTCCGAGGCGATTCGGGACACCTGCCACGGTTTCCACGTGGGACGCCCCTGATCGTCCACCGCCTGCGCCCCGAAGGTTCGCGTTCCCGGCGCCAGGCTCCCGTCGTCCGCCAGGCCTCCGCTCTCCCACAGGAGCCGCCCCTTCTCGCCGCCGTCCCTGGCCTCGACGTGGATCCACATCTGGCGGAGTTCGTTCATGCTGGTGGGGAGGTTGTGCCCTGCGCCCACGTTGTGCACCCGAACGGCGATCTCCATTTCCCGCCCGGGGGAGGGAACTCCGGCTCCCGCCACCTCGAGGCGGGCGGCGGACTGCAGCCGCGCCCGGGCCTCCCCGGCGCGGTCCGGGAATCCCAGCAGGG
>CAZJSF010000027.1:0-20710 GCA_964548515.1 uncultured Thermodesulfobacteriota bacterium | reverse complement strand
ACCGGGCCTGCGTGCCGCTCCTGGAGATCGTCAGCGAGCCCGACCTGCGCACGGTGAAGGAGGCCTCCCAGTACGTGAAGAAGCTCCGGGAGATCCTGGTCCACCTGGAGGTCTGCGACGGCAACATGAACGAGGGCAGCCTCCGGGTGGACGCGAACATCTCGGTGCGGCCCCGGAGGAGCCAGCCCTTCGGCACCCGCACCGAGATCAAGAACCTGAACTCCTTCCGCTTCCTCGAGCAGGCGATGGTGTACGAGCGGCAGCGCCAGATCGACCTGCTGGAGGAGGGGGGCCAGGTCGTCCAGGAGACGAGGCTCTTCGACAGCGAGCGCGGGGTGACCCTCTCCATGCGCTCCAAGGAGGAGGCCCACGACTACCGCTACTTCCCGGACCCGGACCTGCTCCCCGTGGTGATCGACCCGGCCTGGCTCGAGGCGGTGCAGCGCGGCCTGCCCGAACTGCCCGACGAGAAGCGCCGGCGCTTCCAGGAGCAGCACGGGCTGCCCACCTACGACGCCGACCTCCTCTGCCAGTCGCGGGACCTCGCGGACTACTTCGAGGAGACGGTCCGCCTCCACGACGACCCGAAGGCGGTGTCCAACTGGATGATGGGGCACCTGCTCCGGGAGCTCAACAGGGAGGGGGCCCCGCCGGTCGACCGGGCGCCCGTGACCCCGCGGCACCTGGCGGGGATGCTCGACCTCGTCCGCGGCGGCACCATCTCCTCCAACATCGCCAAGGAGGTCTTCGAGGCGATGTGGGCCACCGGGAAGACGGCGGAGGCGGTGGTCGAGGAGAAGGGGCTCCGCCAGATCACCGACACCTCGGCCATCGAGGCGGCGGTGGACGAGGTGCTGGCGGCCAACCCCAAGGAGGTCGAGGCGTACCGGACCGGGAAGACCAAGCTCATGGGGTTCTTCGTGGGCCAGGTGATGCGGGCCACCAGGGGGAAGGCCAACCCCCAGGCCGTCAACGAACTCGTCGCCCGAAAGCTGGTGGGGGGCTGAGGCGAAGGGTGGGCAAAGAGGGAACGGGCCGTCTCGGGACGGCCCGTTCCCCCTGAATCCCGTGGGGGAAACTAGCTGCCGGCCTTCTTTCGACCGTAGCGGGCGAGCCCCAGGAGGCCGCTGCCCAAGAGGATCATGGTGCCGGGCTCGGGAACAGGCGGGACGTCGGGACCCGTGGGAACGTAGCCGATGTCCACCTCCGACTCGTCGTGCGTGAAGTGGCACGCGTAGCCGACCCAGAAACTGTCGTAGCCCTTGAAGCTCGCCAGGGTGAGCCCTCCCATCACGGCCCCGACGTCACTGCCGTCGAGTTCGACACGCCCGTTGAGGACGTCCACCGTGAGTTCGAAGGCAACGGACATCGGCACGTTGTAGGAAGCCACCCTGACTCCGCTGGAATGGCTTGCATCGAAGGCGAGGAAGACGTCGATCGGCTTGTTGGAGTTGTCCCCATGTCCGTACAGATCGATCTCGAACTCCGAGACGAGACCCGCATCGACGGATTCCGAGTACCAGTCCGGCAGATCGAGCTGGAACCACGCGTTGGAGAGAGGATAATTGGTATCGTTGTTGATCCAAACCGATCGAACTACCGAATCCGTCCACGGGTTCGGGTCGACGAAAGCCGCGTGGGACAGACCTGCTGATACAGCGACCGCACCAACCATGGCCAGGAGAACCGTCAATTTCTTCATGACTACCTCATCCGTGAAGGGTGAATAAGAGGGTCGCCACCATCGGTGAGCGCACCCAGCCTTGGCTTTTCCGCCCGTGACCCCAGATAACCGTCCCCGCGGGCTTTCCCGACCGATAAGCAAACAGCGTGCCCAGATGGAACCTACAGTTCGTCAACTTCTTCGGGAAGCTCGATACGGGGCCAAACCGGCCACGGCGTTGGTCTCTGCAGCGATTCGGCAGGACACGAATGAGGGAAGAGATATTCTCACGAGCAATTTATGTGTAGATCAATTCCACTTTGTCCCACGGCGTTGCGGAACCAGGATTCTTCTCCCCTTCGCAACCACGTCTCTTTCTTTACCCGCAGGCATATCTTCGATGGAAGCAATTTTCACACCGCAGAGCATGGAGCCCTCACGCGAGCGGTCCCGGGCCGCTCCCCCTGACGGCCGGGCTTCGTAATCGTGTAGAATTCAGAGGAGAGATGTCAGCGTTTCGCGCTTGATCCGCCGGCCGAGGAGCACCCATGGGATTCCAGACCATCGAGTGGAAGGGGGACCGTCTGGTCCTCCTGGACCAGACGCTCCTGCCCAACCAGGAGATCTACCGGGAGTACCGGGACCACCGCGAGGTCACCCGGGCGGGCGTGGACATGGTCGTGCGCGGGGCGCCGGCCATCGGCGTGACCGCGGCCGTCGGGGGGGCGCTGGCCGCGCGGGAGCTGGCCGCGGAGGGCGAAGGGGACCTGGCCGACCGCCTCGCGCCGGCGTGCGACGCGCTGGCCGCGACGCGGCCGACCGCCGTCAACCTGTTCTGGGCCGTGGACCGGATGCGGCGCCGGGCCGAGGCGTTGCGGGGGCTCCCGGCCGCCGCGGCGGCGGAGGAACTCCTGGCGGAGGCCCGCGCGGTGCTGGAGGAGGACGTGGAGGCCAACCGGCGCCTCGGCCGGTGGGGCGCCGACCTCCTGCCCGACGAGGCCACCGTGCTGACCCACTGCAACGCGGGCGCCCTCGCGACCGCGGGCTACGGGACGGCGCTCGGCGTCGTCCGGGCTGCCGTCGAGGCGGGCAAGCGGGTGGCGGTGGTGGCCGACGAGACCCGGCCCTTCCTCCAGGGCGCACGGCTCACCGCCTGGGAGCTCCTCAAGGACGGGATCCCGGTCACCCTCATCACCGACGGCATGGCCGGGTACCGGATGCAGCGGGGCGGGATCGACGCGGTGATCGTCGGCGCCGACCGCATCGCGGCCAACGGCGACGTGGCGAACAAGATCGGCACCTACGGCGTGGCGGTGCTGGCCCGGGAGAACGGCATTCCCTTCTACGTGGCGGCGCCCCTGTCCACCGTCGACCTCTCCCTGCAGGGAGGGGAGGCGATCCCCATCGAGGAGCGGGCCCAGGACGAGGTGACCCGGTGCGGCGGCGCGCGCGTCGCCCCCGAGGGCGTGGGCGTGTGGAACCCGGCGTTCGACGTGACGCCGGCCCGCTACGTCACCGCGATCGTCACCGAGGCGGGGGTGGCGCGCCCCCCCTACGCCGAGAGTCTCTCGAGGCTGGCCGCGAGCACCAGCGGACCCGCGGGAGCTCGTTGACGCGCCCACCCATTCCCGTTAAGGTGCCGCCGTGCTCGAAGACCCCTCGTTCCTTCCCCTGCCCAGCACCCGGACGATCGCGCGACTCGTCGTCGCCGCGCTCCTGCCGCTGCACCTGCTCGCCGCGGGTTGCGGCGGCCTCCAGGTCGCCCCGGACACCCCGCCGGAGGAGCTCTACCGGATGGCCCGGGAGGCCCTGGAGGAGAAGCGGTTCGACGAGGCGAAGACCCTGGGCGACCGCATCCGGGACGAGTTCCCGTTCTCCCGCTACGCCACGGAGGCCGAGCTGCTCGCCGCCGACGCCTCGTTCGCGGACGCGAAGTACGAGGAAGCCGCGGCCGCGTACCGCTCCTTCGAGGAACTCCACCCGACCAACGAGCGGGTCCCCTACGCCGTCTACCGGCGGGGCGCCGCCTACGACCACCTGAGCCTGCCCGAGGACCGGGACCAGACCGCGACCCGGCGGGCCGCGGAGGCGTTCACCAAGCTGCTCAACGCCTACCCGGAGAGCGAGTTCGCCCCCGAGGCCCGGGGCCGCCTCGTGGAACTGCGTTCGAGGCTCGCGGCCCACGAGCTCTACGTGGCCCGCTATTACATCCGCAAGAAGCGGACGCCGGCCGCGCTGCAGCGGCTCCGGGGGCTCGTGCAGGAGTTCCCCGAGACCCCCGAGGGTGCCACGGCACTGCGTCTCGCGCTGGACCTGGAGACGAAGGCGGCCGCGGGAGCCGAGTGAGCCGGACCCCCGAGGAGGATGGCATGGAAGCGGCGATGATCGAGCTGTACCAGCTGGGGAAGGAAGCCTACAACCAGGGGCGGATGGAGGACGCCGAGCGCTTCTTCCAGAAGCTCCTCGACATGGGCTGCCGCTTCGCGGACGTGATCAACCTGCTCGGCACCATCTCCTTCGATCGGGAGGACTACGAGGGAGCGCAGCAGCGCTTCGACGAGGCCATCTCCATCAACCCGCGCTACACCGAGGCCCACCTCAACCTGGCCGTCACGCTGAACGAGACGGGGCAGTACGACACCGCGCAGAAGGCCTTCGGCAAGGCGTGGGAGGCCGCCCGGGTTGGGCAGGGGGCCGTCGACCCCTACGTGAAGGGCCGGCTGGCCAACCTGCACGCGGACATCGGGGAGATCTACCACGGGCTCGGCATCCACGACGAGGCCGTCGCCGAGTACGAGAAGGCGCTCGCCCTGGGGCCGAGGTTCCCCGACCTGCGCACCCGCCTGGGCGTCCTCTACCGGGACATGGGCGAGTACGACAAGGCGGTGGAGGAGTTCAACCGGGTGAAGGCCGAGCACCCCGGGTACGCCAACGCCAGCATCCAGCTCGGGATCACCTACTACACCCGCGGCCAGGCGGAGCTCGCGGTGGACGAGTGGGGTTCCATCCTGGAGAGGGACCCCGGGAACGCCAAGGCCCAGATGTACCTGCGCCTCGCCGAGCGCGACCAGGTCTGACGCGCGCCCTCCCGGCCCCGCCCCCCTCAGCCCATGACCTCGAAGTCCTCCTGGTGGTAGTCGGGCCGGGAGCGCACGGCGATGCGCCGGCCCAGGGAACGCTCCAGGTCCTCCAGGCTCCCCCGCTCCTCCTCGAACAGGTAGCCCACCACGTCGGGGTGGGCCAGCACGACCACCTCTTCCCCGGACAGGCTGGCCCTCCGGCGGCGGAGCTCCCGGAAGATGTCGTACACCACGGTGGAGCGCGAGCGCACGTATCCGCGCCCCTCGCAGTAGGGACAGGGCTCGCACAGGGACCGCCCGAGGTTCTCCCGGACGCGCTTCCGCGTCATCTCGATCAGGCCGAGGCTCGAGATCTCGAGCAGGTTGGTCTTGGCCCGGTCCTTCTTCAGTTCGCTCTCGAAGGCCTCGAAGACCTTGCGGCGGTTCTCCTCCACCTCCATGTCGATCAGGTCGATGATGATGATCCCGCCGATGTTCCGCAGGCGCAGCTGGTAGGCGATCTCCCGGGCGGCCTCGAGGTTGGTGCGCAGGATCGTCTCCTCCAGGTTCCGCTTCCCCACGTAGGATCCGGTGTTGACGTCGATGGCCGTGAGGGCCTCCGTCATCTCGATCACGATGTAGCCCCCGCTCTTGAGCCAGACCTTCCGCTCGAGGGCCTTGGCGATCTCCAGCTCGACGCCGTAGAAGTCGAAGATGGGCTCGGGCCGGGTGTAGAGCTCCACCGCCGGGCGGGCCTGGGGCACGTACCGGCCCACGAAGTCGAGGAGCTTGCGGTACTCCTCCGGGGAGTCCACCACCACCCGCTGGACGTCGGGGGTGTAGAGGTCCCGGATGGACCGGAAGGTCACGTCCAGGTCGGAGTGGACGAGGCTCGGGGCCGGGGCCCGGGCCGACCGGCGCTGGATCTCCTCCCAGAGCTTGCCCAGGAACTCCACCTCCGGCTCGAGCTCTGCCGCGCTGCACCCCTCCGCCGCCGTGCGGACGATGTAGCCGCCGGTGCCGTGACGCAGCCCGGCCACGAGCTCCCGCAGGCGGACCCGCTCCTCCTCGTCGGTGATCCGCCGCGAGACGCCGATGTGGGTGACGTCGGGCAGGTGCACCACGTTGCGCCCCGGGAGGCTTACGTACTGGGTGATGCGCGCCCCCTTGCGCCCCAGGGGCTCCTTGGAGACCTGCACCACGATCTCCTGCCCCTCCTGGAGGAGGTCCTCGATGGGGGTGAGGATCCTCGTCCGGGGGAAGGGGTCCTCCTCGTCCGCCTCCGCCTCCACCCCGAAGAGCTCCGCGTAGTCCCGCGCGGAGGACTTCACGTCGGACACGTAGAGGAACGCCGCCTTCTCCAGCCCGATGTCCACGAAGGCCGCCTGCATTCCGGGGAGGACCCGGACCACCCTGCCCTTGTAGATGCTCCCCGCGACCCGGCGGTCCTTCACGTGCTCGATGTAGAGCTCGGAGAGCATCTTGTTCTCCAGCAGGGCCACCCGGGTCTCCTGGGGGCTCGCGTTGATGATGATCTCCTTGTGCAGGGACGACGGCGCCTCGCCGGCCGGCGAGAAGGACGCCTCGTACTCTTCGGATCGGTCCATGGCCCTTCTCCCCTCGGCCGCACGGGCGGCCGTCACACGAGTTCGTTGCGAGTCTTGACGATGCGGCCGCAGGCCCGGGTCCCTTCCTCCAGGCCCGTCAGGGCGCGCACGAAATCTTCGATGCCCAGGGTGGTCCCGTCCGACCCGCGGCGCAACCGGATCCGCAGGGTGCCGTCGTCCCACCAGAGCGCTTCCACGTAGTCCCGCGCGTCGAGCACGCGGTCGGGCTTGTTCTTCCGGCGCTTGACCACGGAGAACGCGGGCGAGCGCCAGAAGTCGTCGAGGACCGAGGGCCACCCCCCGCGCCCCGAGGCCCGCTCCGAAGCCTCCGGGACCGGCTCCGCCTCGTACTCCTCCCGCGTGTCTCCGCCGGTCAGCCCCCGGGAGTCGGGGGTGAGGACCCACAGCGCCTCCACCCGCAGCCCTTCGGGCAGCCTCCGGTTGAGGGCCTCCCGGGTCTCGGCGAGGGGCGGGACCTCCCACACCTTGAGGTCGCCGAACTCCGCCAGGCTCTCGATGCCCAGCCCCAGCGCCGGGCCCAGGGTGAACCTCGGGTGGGGATGGTGGCCGTGGGAGAACACCAGGCTCACCCCGGCCGCCCGGAAGGCCCGGTAGAGGGCCGAGACCGTCTCCAGGTGGGACAACAGGCCCGCAGGCCCGGTCTTCCGGAACCGGAAGCGCACCCGCGGCGCCTTCGCCGCCTCCTCGGGGTCCCGCTCCGGGGGCGCCGCAGCCGGGGCCGGGTAGTCCACCGGGGCCGCCGGCCGGGGGCGCACCGCCGCGAAGTCGCACAGGCCGCAGCCGGTGCACGACCCGTCGCGGCAGTCTCCGGTGGGTTCCCCGCGGAGCGCCCGTTCCCACTCCCCGCGCAGGAACGCCGTGTCCACGCCGGGGTCCACGACCTCCCACGGCAGGGGCTCGTCCGCGGCGCGCTCCCGGAGGAATTCGTCGGGCGACAGGCCCGCCTCCTCCAGGGCCTCCTTCCAGAGGTCCCAACGGAAGCGGTCGGTCCAGCCGTCCATCCGGCAGCCCCGGCGGTAGGCGGCCAGCACGGCCCGACCCACCCGGCGGTCGCCCCGCGCGAAGACTCCCTCCAGGGCGCTCATCTCCGCCCCGTGCCACTTGAGCTCCACCCGGCGGTCCCGCAGTTCGCGCTTGAAGAACTCCTGCGCCCGGAACACCTCCTCGGGCGCCAGTTGCCGGCACCACTGGAAGGGCGTGTGGGGCTTGGGCACGAAGTTGGAGAGGCTCACCCCCACCCGCCCGCGCCCCGCGGGGGCCTGCCGCGCCACCTTCTCCACCAGGTCCACGATGCCGGCCCAGTCCTCCCGGGTCTCCGTGGGCAGCCCGATCATGAAGTAGAGCTTCACCGACTTCCAGCCGGCCCCGAAGATCCGGTCGACCGCGCCCAGGATGTCGCCCTCGGTGACGTTCTTGTTGACCACGCGCCGCAGCCGCTCGGTGCCCGCCTCCGGGGCGATGGTGAAGCCGGTCTTGCGGACTCGGCTCACCTCCTCCAGGAGGCGGGGGTCCAGGCTGTCGACCCGGAGGCTGGGGAGGCTCACGGACACCCGGTCCTCCGCGTGGGCGTCCATCAACCGGACCAGGAGAGGCCCGATGGAGGAGTAGTCGCCGGCCGAGAGCGACAGCAGGCCGACCTCCTCGTAGCCCGTGGCGCACAGCCCCCGCTCCACCAGCCCGGCGATCCGGTCCGGGCTCCGCTCCCGGGCCGGCCGGTACCAGTACCCGGCCTGGCAGAAGCGGCAGCCCCGGGTGCACCCCCGCGCCAACTCGACGCCCAGCCGCTCGTGCACGGCGGACATGAAGGGCACGAGGGGGGACTCCGGGACCGGGGCGGCCTCCAGGTCCGCGAGCACGCGGCGCCGCACGCGGATGGGCGGGTCGAACCCGCGGAAGCGCCCCCCCTCGAAGGCGGGCTCGGCGGCCGTGGGCAGGTATACCCCGGGAACCCGGCCCAGGGCCTCCAGCCTCTCCACTCGGGTCGCCCCCGCGCCCTTGGCCTCGGCCAGCGCCCGGGCGATCTCCGAGATCCCCTCCTCCGCCTCCCCCAGGAAGAAGGCGTCGAAGAAGTCGGCCAGGGGTTCCGGGTTCGCCGTGACAGGCCCTCCGCCCAGGACGATGGGGTCCGACTCCCCGCGGTCCCGGGCGAGCAGGGGGACGCCCCCCAGTTCGAGCATGGCGAGCACGTTGGTCGCCAGCAGTTCGTAGGGGAGCGTGAAGCCGACGAGGTCGAAGTCGGCGAGGGCGCGCCCCGACTCCCGGGTCACGAGGGGCCACTCCCGGCGCCGGAGCAGTTCCTCCATGTCGGACCAGACCGCGAACGCCCTCTCCGCGAGCACGCCGGGCTCCCGGTTGAGCACGTCGTAGAGGATCGGCAGGCCCATGTGGCTCATGCCGATCTCGTACACGTCGGGGAAGCACAGGGCCACCCGGACCCGGGCCGCGTCCCAGTCGCGGACCACGGCACCGGCTTCCAGGCCCTCGTAACGGCCCGGCTTCTCCACGTCGAGCAGGGCGAGACCGTAGCGCATCAGTGCACCCGTCCCTCGTCGTCGCCCCCCGCACGGTCGTCGGGGCGGTGGAGCGGGTCGTGGAGGAAGGCGGCCTTGCAGTCGGGGCACAGCACGAACCCCTGGGACTGGTACACGTCCTTCTCCAACTCGCCCTCGTCCCGGGCGTCCACCTGGCGCATGAACGCCTCCAGGTCCTCGACGCCGCCCTCGGCGGGGAGCACCCCGTCGAAATCGGCCGTGACGTGGATGGTCACGAGGTACTTGAGGCTTCCCGGGGCCAGTTCGACCCCGCAGCGTCGGCAGCACGTCATGGCCCGCTCTCCGCTCGGGACGCGAGACGTGAAGCAGGAAGCGTGCGGCGACAACGCAGCCACGCCGCGGGCAGCGCGCTCGCGCGCGTCACGGGACCCTCCTCCGCGCTCTTCGTCTCACGTCTCACCTCTCACGGCCAGCAGCCGCCGCAGCGCGGCGCCCGTGTACGAGTCGGGGCTCGCGGCCACCTCCTCCGGGGTCCCCCGCGCGACGACGCGCCCGCCGCCGTCGCCCCCCTCGGGGCCGAGGTCCACCACGTGGTCGGCCGTCTTCACCACGTCGAGGTTGTGCTCGATCACCAGGACGGTGTTCCCCTGCTCCACGAGCCGGTGGAGGACCTCCAGCAGCTTCCGGACGTCCTCGAAGTGGAGGCCCGTGGTGGGCTCGTCGAGGATGTAGAACGTGCGGCCCGTGGCGCGCCGGCTCAGTTCCTTGGCCAGCTTCACCCGCTGGGCCTCGCCCCCGGACAGGGTGGTGGAGGACTGGCCCAGCCGGATGTAGCCGAGGCCGACGTCCTCCAGCGTCCGGAGCTTGCCCCGCAGCGTCGGCACGTTGCGGAAGAACTCCGCCGCCTGGGACACCGTCATCCCCAGCACGTCCGCGATGGACGAGCCCTTGTAGCGCACCTCCAGGGTCTCCCGGTTGTAGCGCCGCCCGCCGCACTCCTCGCAGGTCACGTAGACGTCGGGCAGGAAGTGCATCTCGATCTTGAGCAGCCCGTCTCCCGTGCAGGCCTCGCACCGCCCGCCCTTCACGTTGAACGAGAACCGGCCCTTGCCGAAGCCGCGAACCTGGGCCTCGGGCAGCCGGGCGAAGAGGTCGCGGATCGGCCCGAACAGGTCGGTGTAGGTCGCGGGGTTCGACCGGGGCGTGCGGCCGATCGGCGACTGGTCCACGTCCACGACCTTGTCCAGGTGCTCGAGGCCCTCCAGGCCCCGGTGGGAAAGCGGCCGCAGTCGCGCCCCGTGGAGCGCAGAGGCGAGCCCCGGGTACAGGGTGTCGACCACCAGCGTGGACTTCCCCGACCCCGACACGCCCGTCACGCAGGTGAAGAGCCCCAGGGGCACCTCGAGGTCCACGTCCCTCAGGTTGTTCCCGGTGGCCCCCCGCACCGCGAGGAAGCGCCCGTCCGGCGGGCGCCGCTGGGGCGGCACGGGGATCGAGAGGCGGCCGGCCAGGTACGCACCGGTGAGGCTCGCCGGGTTCGCCTCCACCTGCTGCGGCGTGCCCTCGGCCACCACGTGCCCCCCGCGCTCGCCGGCCCCCGGGCCCATGTCGATCACGTGGTCGGCCGCCCGGATGGTGTCCTCGTCGTGCTCCACCACGAGCACCGTGTTGCCGAGGTCGCGCAGGCCCTCCAGGGTGCCCAGCAGCCGACCGTTGTCCCGGGGGTGGAGGCCGATGGTCGGCTCATCCAGGATGTAGAGGACGCCGGTGAGCCGCGAGCCCACCTGGGTGGCGAGGCGGATCCTCTGGCTCTCCCCGCCGGAGAGCGTCGACGCGCCCCGGTCCAGCGTCAGGTACCCCAGCCCGACGTCCAGGAGGAACCGGAGGCGCTCCCGCACCTCCTTCAGCACCCGCTCCGCGATGGACGCCTCCCGCGGGGGCAGGCGCAGTTCGTCGAAGAACGCCCCGCACTCCGCCACGGGCAGCCCGGTCACCTCGTGGACCGCGCGCCCCCCCACGGTCACGGCCCGGCTCTCGGGGCGAAGCCGGGCGCCGCCGCAGTCGGGGCAGGGCCTCGCCTCCAGGAACGGTGCCAGCTCCTCCAGGTCGTCCTGGTCCTTGGCCTCCCGGACGCGGCGCTCGAGGCGGGGGATGACACCCTCGAAGGGCTTGCGGAAGCGGTAGGCGGAGTTCCTGGCCTCGAAGGCGAAGTCCACGGCGTCGGCGGTCCCGTGGAGGACCGCCTCGCGCACCCCCTGCGGGAGGTCCCTCCACGGCACCTGCAGGTCGAGCCCCAGGTGCTTCTGGAGCGCCCGGAGCGTCTGCTGGAAGAAGACCCCGTTGCGCCCCTCCCACGGGGCGATGGCCCCGTCGGCGAGGCTCTTCGAGGGGTCCGGGACGACCCGCCCCGGATCCACGGCGAGCTTGGTCCCGAGCCCGTCGCAGGCGGGGCACGCGCCGTGGGGGGAGTTGAAGCTGAAGGCCCGGGGGCTCATCTCCGGGAAGGAGACCCCGCAGTCCGGGCACGCGAAGCGCTCGGAGAAGAGGAACCGCTCCGGGGCCTCGGCATCCCGGCCCCGCGGCCGGGTCTCCACCGCGGCGAGACCGTCGGCCCGGACGAGGGCGAGTTCCAGGGCCTCGGCCAGCCGCCCCCGCCCCTCGGGCTTCACCTCCAGCCGGTCCACCACGACCTCGAGGGTGTGGTTCCGGTTCTTGTCGAGGGCGATCTCCTCTTCCAGTTCCCGGGTCTCCCCGTCCACCCGGATCCGCAGGAACCCCGACCGGCGCAGGTCGTCGAGGAGGGCCCGGTGCTCTCCCTTGCGGCCGCGCACCACCGGCGCGAGCACCTCCACCCTCGTCCCTTCGGGAAGCCCCAGGACGCGGTCCACCATCTGGGTCACGGTCTGGCTCGAGATCTCCCGCCCGCAGGAGGTGCAGTGGGGAACCCCGACACGGCTGTACAGGAGGCGCAGGTAGTCGTACACCTCCGTCACCGTGCCCACCGTGGAGCGGGGATTCCGGATCGTGGTCTTCTGCTCGATGGAGATGGCCGGGGACAGCCCTTCGATGGAGTCCACGTCGGGCTTGTCCATCTGCTCGAGGAACTGGCGGGCGTACGCCGACAGGCTCTCCACGTAGCGCCGCTGCCCCTCGGCGTAGAGCGTGTCGAAGGCCAGGCTCGACTTGCCGGAGCCGGAGAGCCCCGTGACGACGACGAAGCGCCCCCGCGGGATCTCCAGGTGGAGGTCCTTCAGGTTGTGCTGCCGGGCACCTCGGATGCGGATCGCGTCGTAGGCCATCGGAAACCGGTGCTGGGTACGGTGTGATCGGTCGGCCGGGCGGGGTTCCCCCCACCCCGGGCGCTCAGGGGGACGCCACCATCCGGCGGCCCTCCGCCAGGAGCGCGCCGACCTCTTCGCGGCTGCGCGCCTCGGCGTAGATCCGCAGGAGCGGCTCCGTGCCCGACGCCCGGAGCAGGAGCCACGAGTCGTCGTCGCGCAGCAGGCGCACCCCGTCGAGCCTCGACACGTCGACCACGGGGCGGCCCGCCAGGCGGCCCGGGGGCTCCAGCCCCTGGACCCGGCGCCGGGCCTCGGGGGCCATCTCGGTCGCCAGGGGCAGGTCGAGGCGCTCGTAGGTGAAGTAGCCGACCTCGTCGAAGATCTCCTGCGCGTAGCCCCGCAGCCCCTTGCCGGTGCGCGCCACGACCTCGGCCAGGAGCAGGGCGTTGAGCAGCCCGTCCCGCTCCGGGAGGTGGGCCCCCACCCCGATGCCGCCGCTCTCCTCGCCGCCCACGAGGATCGGCCGCTCCAGCATGGCCTCGCCGATGTGCTTGAAGCCGACCGGCGTGACGACCAGGTCGAGGCCGTAGCGCCGCGCCAGCCGATCGACCAGGGAGGTCCCCGAGACGGCCCGGGCCGCGTCGCCGCCGAGCCCCTTGGCCTCCCGCAGATACCGCAGCAGAACGGCGAGGATCCGCTGGGGCGAGAAGTACCGGCCCCGCTCGTCCACCGCCCCGATCCGGTCCGCGTCCCCGTCGTTGGCCAGCCCGAGGGCGCACCCCTCCCGCAGGGTCGCCTCCATGAGCCCCCCCAGGTTCTCCTCCACCGGCTCCGGGGAGGCGCCTCCGAACCCGGGGTTCCACTCGGCCCGCAGCTCGACGACGCGGCATCCCCCCTCCTCGAGGAGCCTGCGCAGCCAGGGGGACCCGCAGCCGTGCATGGCGTCCACCGCCACGGAGAGCCGCGCCCGGCGGAGAACCTCGAAGTCCACGAGGCGCCGCAGGGCGTCCCGGTACCCCTCCCAGACGTCGAGCTCCGACACCCCCTGGCCGGGCCCGAGGCTCCGGGCGTCGACGCAGGGAATCCGGCTCCCTTCCGGCAGCGCCGCGAGGGCCTCCTCGACGCGCAGGCAGGTCTCCGCCCGGGCCGAGCCGCCGAAGGACTCCTTGAGCTTGAGCCCGTTCCACTCCGGCGGGTTGTGGGAGGCCGTGACCACCAGGCCTCCGGCGAGCCCGAGGTGCCGAACCGCCCAGGACACCACCGGCGTGGGCAGGGGTTCGGCCGCGAGGTGGACCGGGATCCCGCGGGCCGCGAGCACCCCCGCCGCCTCCCGGGCGAACCGGTCCGAGAGCAGGCGCCGGTCCCAGGCCACGGCCAGCCCCCGGGCGGCCGTGCCCTCCCGCTCCAGGCACTCCGCCACGGCCGCGACGACGCGGCGGAGGCTCTCGAAGGTGAAGTCGCGGGCCATGACCCCGCGCCACCCGTCGGTGCCGAAGCGGATCGTCCCCTCCCCCGGCGTCATCCCCGCCTTCCCTCCCGGCGCCGCCGCGCAATGGCGGCGGCCCAGCGGATCGCCTCGCGGAAGCTGTCGGCCCGGGCCGCACCCCGGCCCGCGATGTCGAACGCCGTCCCGTGGTCGGGGCTTGTGCGCACGAGCGGCAAGCCCAGGGTGACGTTCACCCCGTCCCAGAAGTGGAGCAGCTTGAGGGCGACGAGCCCCTGGTCGTGGTACATGGCCACCACGGCGTCGAACGCCCCCTCCGCCGCCCGGTGGAACAGGCTGTCCGCCGGGAGCGGGCCCACCGCGTCGATGCCCGCGGCCCGCGCCTCGGCAACCGCGGGCGCGATGGTCGTCTCCTCCTCCGGCCCCAGGACCCCCGCCTCCCCGGCGTGGGGGTTGAGGGCGGCCACGGCGATCCGCGGGGCGTCGATGCCCAGGTCCCGAGCCAGGCCCCGGTGGGCCGCCCGGACCGTGGCCAGGACGCGCTCCCGGGTCACCGCCTCCGGCACCTCGGCCAGGGGCAGGTGGGTCGTCACCAGGAGCACCCTCAGGCGGGCCCCCGCGAGCATCATCGTCGCCCGGAACCCGGGGCCGCACAGAGACTCGAGGAGCTCGGTGTGGCCGGCGAACGGGCGGCCGGCCGCCCGCAGCCCCTCCTTCGTGAGGGGCGCCGTGACCATCGCGTCCGCCCCCCCGCCCAGCGCGAGGCCCGCCGCGGCCTCCACGGAGGCGACGGCCGCGGCGGCGGACCGCCGCGTGGGCACGCCCCAGGACCAGTCCCTCTCCTCGGCGGGCGTCTCCACCACCCGATCCCCCAACGGCGGAGGGGCGGGCAGGAGTTCCCGTGCCTCCTCCCACACCGCCCGAGGCCCGACGAGCAGGGCCTCCACCCCGACGGGCAGTCCGTCGGCGAGGGCCTTGAGGGCGACCTCGGGGCCGATTCCCGCCGGGTCGCCGCAGGTGACGGCAATCTTGAGGGGAGCGTGCATGACGGGGGGCCCGGTGAGCCTAGAGCTTCCGGACGATGCGCGCCTTCTGCTTCAGGGAGTCGATCCAGGTCCGGTAGAGTTCCTGCTCCTTCTCCCGGAAGTAGCGCTCCCGCACCTGCTCGCGCACCTCCTCGAAGGGGCGGACCCGCCCGTCCTTGCGATCGGCCACGAAGAACAGGTTGCAGGAGCCCTGCATCTCGACCACCGGGGTCACGCCGCCGGCGGGAATCCTCTCGAGCGCCCTGCGCACGTCCTCCGACAGGTTGTGCACGAGCACGTAGCCCATGTCCCCCGCGCCCACCGCCTCCCCGGCCCGGGCCACCTCCTCGGGGTCCTCTCCGGCAGCCACCCGAGCCCGGATCTCCTCGGCGCGGGCCCTCCCCTCCGGTCCCGAGGCCTGGATGTGGTACAGGCGCAGGGAGTCCGACTCGCAGAAATCAGCCACGTTCTTGAGATAGAACTCGCGCAGGGCCTCGTCGCCGACCTCGAGCTTGGACCGCAGCACGCGGCCGGCCAGCTTCATCCGGAGGATCTGGGCGCGCACCTCGGCGAGGTAGACGTCCCACTCCATCCCCTGGCCGGCCAGCGCCGCCCGGAAGGCTTCGGGGTCGAGCCCGTTGCGGCTGCGGATCTCCGAGACCGCCTGCTCCACCTCCGCGTCGGTCACCTCGACGCCGAGCCGGCGGGCCTCGGCTTCCACCAGGGACCGCTCGATGAGTTCCTCCAGCGCGTCCCGTTCCTCGTCGCCGCCCCGCAGACCCGTGCGCTTGGCGAGGGCTACGGAGTCGCTCACCTCGCTCCGCGTGATGACCCGCCCGTCCACCACGGCGGCCACGCCGTCCACGAGGGCGGCCTGCGCCCAGTGGGGCGAAAGCAACAGGGCGACAGCCAACCAGCGCTTCATCTCCACCTCGAAAGCCACGGGCAGGGCGGCGGCAAAACGAACGTTTGACGCTAGCATATCACCCCAGGCGGTTCAACAGCTCCCACGCCTGCGGCAGGACCCGCTCCGGCGGCAGCGGGCCCGTGAGCCATATGACCCGGTTGTCCGGCGTCACCCGATAGGCGGCGGGGTCGGCCCGGAGCAGTTCCAGCACCCGCTCGGGGTCCACCCGGGGCTCTTCGTCGAAGGCCAGCGCCAGCTCCCGTCCCGTATAGTCGAACGCCGTGGCCCGCATCGCCACCAGGGCCCGTCGGATCTTCATCACCTCGATGAGGTTCTCCACGGGCGGCGGCACGGGGCCGTAGCGGTCCACGAACTCGTAGCGGAACTCGTCCAGCTCCGCCGGGTCCTGCGTGCGGGTCAGGCGCTCGTAGAGGACGAGCCGCTGGCGGGGGTCCTCCACGTAGTCGACGGGGAAGTGGGCGGGCACCTTGAGGCGGATCTCGGGCTCGGGAGCCCGGTCCGCCGGCTCGCCACGGAGACGCTGGACCGCTTCCTCCAGCAGGTCGGTGTAGAGCTCGAAGCCGATGGCGGCCATCTGGCCCGACTGGGCCTTCCCCAGCAGTTCCCCGGCGCCCCGGATCTCGAGGTCGTGGGTGGCGATCCGGAAGCCCGCGCCGAGTTCGGTGAACTCCTGCAGCGCCTGCAGCCTACGCCGGGCGTCCGGGGTGAGTTCCGCCTCCCCCGGCACCAGGAGGTACGCGTAGGCCCTAAGGTTGGCGCGGCCGACCCGGCCCCGCAGCTGGTACAGGTCCGCCAGGCCGAACAGGTCGGCGCGGTTGATGAGGATCGTGTTGGCCCGGGGGATGTCGAGGCCGGACTCGATGATCGCCGTGCAGACGAGGACGTCGATCTCGCCCGCCACGAACTGCTCCATCACCCGCTCCAGGTCCTTCTCTCGCATCTGCCCGTGCCCGACGCCAACCCGGGCCTCCGGAACCAGGCGGGCCACCTGGTCCGCCACGGCTCCGATGGACTGGACGCGGTTGTGGACGAAGTACACCTGCCCCGAGCGGTTCAGCTCCCGCCGGATGGCCTCGCGGATCAGGTCGTCGTCGAACCGCGCCAGCGAGGTGCGCACCGCCAGGCGGTCGGCCGGGGGCGTCTCGATGACCGAGAGGTCCCGGACCCCCGAGAGACCCATGTTGAGGGTCCGCGGGATGGGGGTCGCCGACAGGGTGAGCACGTCCACCCTGGCCCGCAGCTTCTTGAGGCGCTCCTTGTGGGCCACCCCGAAGCGGTGCTCCTCGTCCACGACCACGAGCCCCAACTCGTGGAACCGCACGTCCCGCTGCAGCAGCCGGTGGGTCCCGACGAGAACGTCGACGCCGCCCGAGGCCACCCGCTCGAGCACGGCCTTCTGCTCGGCGGGGGACACGAACCGCGACAGCATCTCCACGGTGATCGGATAGTTCGCGAAGCGGCTGCGGAAGTTCTGGAAGTGCTGGGCCGCCAGCACCGTGGTGGGCACGAGCACGGCGGTCTGCCTGCCGTCGTTCGCAGCCTGGAACGCGGCTCGGATCGCCACCTCGGTCTTGCCGTACCCCACGTCCCCGCAGATGAGCCGGTCCATGGGGTGGGGCCCCCCGAGGTCCCGCAGCACGTCCTCGATGGCGCGGAGCTGATCCGGGGTCTCCTCGTAGGGGAACGTGGCCTCGAACTCCCGGTACGCCGCGTCCACGGGGGCATAGGCCGGCCGTGTCGCCACCCGGCGGCGCGCATAGAGCTCCAGGAGGTCGTGGGCCATCTTCTCGATGCCCTCCTGGGCCTTCCGACGCGCCTTCTCCCACGCCTTGCCCCCGAGCTTGTCGAGGCGCGGCGCCTCCTCCCCCGGACCGGCGTACTTCTTCACCAGCCCGATGCGGGTCACCGGGAGGTAGAGCCGGTCGCCGTCCGCATACTCCAGGAAGAGGTAGTCGCCCTCCTCTCCCTCCACCTGCAGCCGCACGAGGCCGCGGTACAGTCCGATGCCGAAATCCTCGTGGACGATGGCGTCGTCGGGGTCGAGGTCGGCCAGGGACGAGCGGAGCCCCCGGCAAAGGGCGGGGGGCGGCCGGCGCACCTTCTCCCCCAGGACCTCGGTCTCCGTGATGACGGCCAGGCCGTGGGCCGGGTCGCGAAAACCCCGGGCCAGGGCCCCGACGGCCACGTGGAGCCTGCCGTCCGGGTCCGCACCCGCGTCGAAGGGCTCCGCCGGCGGGAGGTGCACCGCGTAGGGCTCCAGGAGGTCGCGGAGCTTCTGCGCCGAACCCGCGCCGTGGGCCACCAGCCACACCGCCTCGCCCCGCTCCCGCGACCGGCCGATCTCCTCGACCAGGGGCGTCAGGAGGCGGTCGACGCCCCGGTGCTGGCGAAGGGCCGCGCTCAGATCCTGGTTCGAGCGGGTCCCGAAGCCCACCGCGGGCACCGCCCCGCCCTCTGACTCCAACTCCTCGAGGTCGAGCCGGGCCGTCCCCTCCGCGAACCCCTCCCATTCGCCCTCGCCGACGTACAGTTCCTCGGCCCTGGGAACGAACTGGTCGCGCTCCGCCGCCCGGTCCTGCCCGCGGGCGACCTCGGCGAGAAACTCCCGTGCGCGGTCCTCCACCGGGCCGGCCTCGTCCACGGCGAGCAGGAAGTCGGCGGGAAGGTGCGCCCAGAGGGGCGGAGCCTCGGGGTACAGGTACGGGAAGAACAGCTCTCGAACCGGCGAGAGGGCCGAGCTCCGGAGGCTCTCCATGGCCTCCGCGACCCGGGCGCGGGGAAGCCCCTGCTCACGCCCGCGGAGCCTCAGCCGATGCACCGCCCGCTCGACGCCCCCTTCCTCCTCGACGGCCTCCCGGGCCGGCAGGAGGAGCGCCGCGTCGAAGCGCTCGCGCGACCGCTGGGTGTCGGGGTCGAAGGCCCGGATCGACTCCACCTCGTCGCCGAACAGTTCGATCCGGAACGGGCGGGGGTAGAACGGCGGGAAGACGTCCAGGATCCCGCCCCGCACGCTGGCCTCCCCGCGCTCCTCGACCTGGGACACCATGTGGTAGCCCGACGCGACCAGCCGCGCCGCGAACGCTTCGCGCGCGAGGTGCTCCCCGGCCCGGACCCGCACGGCCGAAGAGGCGAGCACCCCCGGCGGGATGGTCCTCTGCAGCACGGCGGCCACCGGCGCCACGCACGCGAACGCCCTCCCGGCCGCGCAACGGTGCAGGGCCGCGAGCCTTCGCGCCGAGACCTCGGGCAGGGGCGCGATCCCCTCGAAGGGCCCCGCGTCCCACGCCGGATACAGAACCACGGCGGGTTCGTCCGGGTGCGAGCCGGCCCCGGCGGCGAGGAAGAACCGGAGCTCGTCCGCGAAACGGCGCGCTTCGGAGAGGGTGGCGGTGAGGACAAGGAACGGGCGCCCCATGCGCCGGAGCAGCAGCGAGAGGACGTGGGCGCGGCTCGAGCCCCGCAGACCCTGGGCCCGGACCCGACGCGCGGCGACGAGCGCCGCGAGGAGTTCCCCGAGGCTGCCGGGCTCGGTCAAGGCCGCCCCAGGGCCGACTCCCCCGGCCGACGGGTCAATCGCGCCCCGCCCGGAGCATCTTCTCCAGGGCGACCGCAGCCCGGGAGCGCACGGACTCCGGGACGGTGACGACGTTCTCCATCGTCTCGAGCGCCTCGGCCACGTCCTCGAGGGAGGTGAGCTTCATGTTCGGGCAGATCATGTCGTCGGAGGGCGCCACGAAGGTCTTCGCCGGGCTGTCCTGCCGCAGGCGGTGGAAGAGCCCGGTCTCCGTGCCCACGATGATCGTGGGGGCGCTCGACTCCCGGCAGTACTCGATCATCCCGGACGTGCTGCGCACCGCGTCCGCCAGGTCCAGGACCTCGGGGCGGCACTCCGGGTGGGCGACGAAGGGCGCACCCGGGTGGCGGGCGCGGGTCTCCTGCACGTGTCCGGCGCGCAAGCGGTGGTGGGTGGGGCAGTACCCCTCCCAGAACAGCACCTCCTGGTCCGTGTGGCGCGCGACCCACTGGGCGAGGTTCTGATCCGGCGCCAGGTATACGCGCCGCGAGGCCTGGGAGCGGGTCACCGCCACCGCGTTGGCCGACGTGCAGCACACGTCGCTCTCGGCCTTCACCTCGGCCGACGAGTTCACGTACGTCACCACCGGCACCCCCGGGTGCTCCTCGCGCACCCGTCGCACGTCGTCGGCGGTGATCATGTCGGCCATGGGGCAGCCCGCGTCCATGCGGGGCAGGATCACGGTCTTCTGCGGGCTGAGGATCGCCGCGCTCTCCGCCATGAAGTGGACCCCGCAGAAGACGATGACCTCGGCGTCGGTCCTCGCCGCCTCCACCGAGAGCCCCAGGCTGTCTCCCGTGAGGTCGGCCACGTCCTGGACCTCGCCCCGCTGGTAGTTGTGGGCGAGGAGCACGGCCTTGCGCTCCTTCAACAGCGCCCGGATGTCTCGTCGCAACCCTTCGTGATGCATCGGCAGGCTCTCCCCGGCGGCGTAAAAGAGGAAATGGTACGGTCGCCGGATCGGGAGCGTCAAGCGAAGCGAGACCCCCCGCTTGACACCGGCCCGGGGATCCGTATAATGCGGCCTTCCTGACGCGGGGTGGAGCAATTTGGTAGCTCGTCGGGCTCATAACCCGAAGGTTGCAGGTTCAAGTCCTGCCCCCGCTACCAGCAAACAAAACGGGCACTTAGGAGCAATCCTGGGTGCCCGTTCTTGCGTCTCGGTTTTGCGATTCCCCAACGCATTCCCCACCCACGCCCTCGATCCCGGTCTGCGGGACACCCCGTCGCGGTGCCTCGCAAGGGGCTCTTGGGGCCGTCCAGCGACGAGCCTCCACGAGCGCTAAAGGTCACAGCCCCCCGCCCCCCAAAGGTACCCTCTTCCATGTAGGGACCACCTCCCAGGAGACTGCTCAGGGCCAGCGGGCCGGGGTCGGCCAGAGCCGTGTCATCAACTACACCCGCATTGAGTTCTCGGGACTGGGGAATGGCGCAACCTTGCAGAGGTCATGGGGAGTGCGGGGAATCGGGGGTTTCTCAGGAGTCATGCGAAGGGCTTTGAGCCGCGCAAAGCGGTCTACCCAATGCGCGAAGACGGCTGCACGAACATTCCCCTGGATCGACTTGCGTGGGCAGATCAGAGGACTACGGTGTCACGAGGCGTACGTTTTGCGCGC
>CAZJSF010000026.1:0-21072 GCA_964548515.1 uncultured Thermodesulfobacteriota bacterium | reverse complement strand
TCCATGAGAAGAAGGAGCGCAAGCTCTTCGACATGGAAGCACGCCGCGAGCTCAAAGTGTGATATAGTGCAGGGGCGGGTCACGCTCGACCCGCCCCTGCGAGAATCCCCGGTGCTGCAAGCCCGGGAGTGCTGGAGCCTGGGAGCTGAGACCCAGGCTCCGGCTTTTTGCGCTTCCTCTACAGGCGCTCGAAGATGGCGGCGATGCCCTGCCCGCCGCCGATGCACATGGTCACCAGGGCGTAGCGCTTGCCGGTCCTCTGGAGTTCGTGGACGGCCTTGACGGTCAAGATGCAGCCCGTGGCCCCGATGGGGTGACCCAGGGAGATCCCGCTCCCATTCGGGTTGGTGCGGTCGGCCGGCAGGTCGAGGTCCTTCACCACGGCCAGTGCCTGGGCCGCGAACGCCTCGTTCACCTCGAGGATATCCAGGTCCCCGACCCGCAACCCCGTCTTGTCGAGCAGCTTCCGTACCGCCGGGACGGGCCCGATCCCCATGTACTTGGGCTCGACGCCCGCGAACGAGTAACCCACCAGCCGAGCCAAGGGCCGCAGGCCCCGCTTCTCGGCGGCCTGGCGCTCCATCAGGACCACGGCCGCGGCGGCGTCGTTGATCCCGGAGGCATTCCCGGCCGTCACCGTGCCGTCCTTCTGGAACACGGCCTTCAGCTTGGCCATCCCCTCGATGCTCGCGTCCCGCCGCACGTGCTCGTCGGTATCGAACACCGTGACTCCCTTGCGGGTCTTCATCTCCACGGGCACGATCTGCCCCTTGAAGTAGCCGCCGTCGACCGCCCGGGCAGCCCTCCGGTGGCTCTCGACGGCGAAGGCGTCCTGCTCCTCCCGAGAGATCCCCCACTTGGCCGCCACGTTCTCCGCGGTGACCCCCATGTGGCAGGCATCGAAGGGATCGGTGAGCGCACCGACCATCGCATCGACCACCTGACCGTCGTTCATGCGCTGCCCCCACCGCAGCCCGGGGACCCAGTACTGCCCTCGGCTCATGCACTCGGCTCCCCCGGCCACGGCGGAATCCGCGTCCCCGAGAAGGATCACCTGGGCCGCGGAGACGATGGCCTGCAGCCCGCTGCCGCAAAGGCGGTTGACGGTCACAGCCGGCGTCTCCACCGGCAGCCCACCGTTCACCGCGGCCACCCGGGACAGGTACATGTCGCGCACCTCGGTGTGGACCACGTTGCCGAAGGCGCAGTGACCGATCTCCTTCGGCTCGACCCCCGCCTGCTTGACCGACTCCCTCACCACGAGAGCGGCCATGTCGCAGGGGGGCACGTCTTTGAGGCTTCCCCCGTAGCCACCCACGGCCGTCCGCACCCCGGAAAGCACGACGACTTCACGACTCCCCATTTCCTCTCCTCCTCCGGGCCGCGCCCGAACTTCGTCCTGTCGCCGGCCCGCACGGCCGGTCGACGATGATGCCCACCCTTCGTCTACCGCTTGGAGACCCCCGGCCGATCGGCCGGGGAACGCGACTGCTCCGCTCCTCCTCCCGACGACGCCCGGACCAGTATAGCCTGTCCACCCCTTCGGGGGACACGCTCCAGCGAAGTGCGGCGCCCGGGGGGCAGCAGCGGCCGGTCCGTTGCATTCAGGCAGGCACGGAAGGTCAAGCCAGGAGGGCGCGCGTCTCCCAAACCACCGCGGTCGCGTTGTCTTGGAGACCCCGCCGTTCGGCCCACTGGATCATCCCCCTGGCATCCAGGGGACGTTCCGGGCCACGCAGGCGCAAGACCTGCTCTGCCGCGTCCTCGCCACTCGAGTGGGAAGGATCGAAAACCCCGTCGGTCGCCAGGACGACCGCGCTCTCCGGCCCCAACTCGACCGAATAGATCTCCGGAACCCGAGCCAGGACGGCACCCATCCCCGCGTCGCCCAGTGCCCGCGTCAACTGAACGCCGTATCCCGATCCCGGATTCCGGAGGTAGCCGCTGGCTTCCCACACCCCGCCGCGGCGGACGGCCGCCTCGCGCTCCGCCGCGTTGGTTCGAGCGTTGTGTTCCGGACTCGCCACGGCCCGGCCGCGGGAGTCCACGACGACCACGGCGGAATCCCCCAGGACGGCCACCGCAACCCGAGCGGCGGTTTCCTGGACGAGGGCCACCGCCAGCGTCGTCCCGGAGTCGAAGTCCTCCGTGAGGTGGACGAGCTCGGCCACTGCCGCGCTCAGGGCTCCCTCCGCGTCCACCCCTCCCGCGGCGCGGAGAGCCCGGCCCATGGAGCGTGCACATGCCTCGGCCGCCGCCTCCCCGCCGTGCCCGTCCAGGACCGCCAGCAGGTGCCCGCGGACCGTCCCGAGGTCCACGAACTCGGCAACGAACCGATCCTCCTGGTACGGCCTCGGCCCGCACGCGCTCCACGCCGTGACGGTTCCCCGCACAGGCCGCACCCCGGCATCCGCTGGACTCATGGCAAGAGACCCTCCGAAGGGAGGCAGGGTAGCCGGGATCAGGACCCCAGCAAGAGGGAGGTCCGGCGCTCCAGAGCCGGGGCGCGGAGGACCGGGGGGCCGAAAGCCCGCCTCTTTCGGGAAGAACCGCGCAGGGGGGAGGTCACCCCTTCTTGAGGAGCGCGGGGAGGGTGTCGATCAGGACCTCTCGGTTGAAAGCCCACAGCTGGGCCATGAGCCCGCGGACGACCTCCCACGGGGCGGCCGGGTCCTCGGTCACGCTGAGGAGGCTGTCGGCCAGATCGCCGGTCTTCTTCAGACCGACGAGGTCGTCCATCATCTTCTGGATCTTGCCCAGATCGCCGTCGGGGCGCTTGAGCTCCTCCCCCAGGTCGGCCAGGAGGACTTCCATGGCCTTGAAATTCCCGGTTTGAAGTGTCTCGTTGGTCTCGGGACCATCGCTCTTCCGGTTCACCGCTTGTTCCTCCTGCATCTTCGGGAAAGAGTCCTGGAGAGTTGGTTCTGCCGCGTCCTTGTAGACGACCGTGGGTTCCTCCGCCGGAGCCGGGGGGTTCGGTCGCGAGGCGGGGGCCTCGGGTTCCGAGAGCAGGGCCTCGACCTCCTCCAGTTCGCGCTGGAGGCGGCGCGTCTCGGCGGGAGTCAGGTCCCCGCCGCGCCACATCTCGCGGCCTACGTTCGCGACGCGCAACCTCTCGAAGCGGGCCAGGTCTTCCCTCCCGTTCCGAGCGGAGAGAATCTGGCGCACGCCGCCGATCCACTCCTTGAAGCGTGGGTGCTGGGGACCGATCACATGGGGGTTGCCGCGGATCTCCCCCAGTTCCTCCAACAACCGCCGGACCCCTCCCTTCATCCCACCTGACCTCCCGCCGTCCCCGAGTGTGAGCGGAAACCCCTGGCCGGGGCCCCTTCTCCCAAAACGAACGGCCGAGGGCCGCCCGAACTTTAGCCGGCACGAGGGAAACAGCGCAGGCCTGGCACGTTGCCCCAAGACTACGGACGCGGGGTCATTCCTCCAGCAGGGTCCTTATCCCCGCGAAGAAGTCCCGGGCCTGGGTGCGCTCCTCCGCCGCGGATCGAGGGGGGGGCACGTCACCCCGATCCGTCAAATCCAGGGGGATCTCCGAGAGGAACCGGGAGGGGAGGGACACCGCCGCGTGCCCCCGGCGCCGCCGCGTGCGGGCGTGGCACAGGTACAGCTTCTCGCGGGCCCGCGTCATCCCCACGTAGCAGAGCCGGCGCTCCTCCTCCGCGCCGGCGGGATCGACCCCGTCCCTTCCGTGAGGCAGCAGACCCTCCTCCATCCCCACGAGGAATACCACCGGGAACTCGAGCCCCTTGGCAGAGTGCAGCGTCATCAGGGCGACGGCTTCCCCGCTCTCGTTCTCCTCCTCCGGGGGATCCAGGGAAAGCCGCTCCACGAACAGGCCGAGGTCCACCTTGCCGTTCACGCGCTGCGCCTCCGACACGGAGTCGGCCAGTTCCTCCAAGAGCTCCACCCTTCGCTGCACGGCCCGGCCCGACTCGTAGAGGGCCTCGATCTCGGCCCTGAGACCGGCGTCCCGGATCAGGTCGCGCAGGCCCTCCGGGGTGAGACCCTCCCTGCGGAAGCGTCGCTCGTAGGTATCAAGGAGGTCGAGCAGGCTCCGGGCGCCCGCCTTCGCAGGAGCCGCAAGATCCTCGGCGGCGCCCAGGACCTGTCGCAGCGGCTGCCCACGCCTGCCGGCAAGGTCCTTGAGGCGGAGGAGCGTCTGGGGACCGAGGCCCCGCTTCGGCACATTGGCGATGCGCACCAGGCTCGACTCGTCCCTCGGATTGTGGATCGCCCGCAGGTACGCTGCGAGGTCGCGAACCTCCTTGCGGTCCAGGAAGCGCGTCCCGCCGACCACCCGGTAGGGAATCGCGTGCGCGCGAAACGCGTCCTCGAAGGGCCTCGACTGGGCCTTGGTCCGGTAGAGGACGGCGAAATCGGACCACGCACGCCGGCTCCGGAAGACCTCGGCCAGGACGGCGCTCGCGACATCCTCCGCCTCCCCCGCTCCGTCCTCGGCGGCGATGCACCCCACGGGGGCTCCGGCCCCGCTCGCGGTCCACAGCCGCTTCGGCCGCCGCCCCGCGATCCTCGTGACGACCGCGTGCGCGGCATCGAGAATCGTGCCCGTACTCCGGTAGTTCTCCTCCAGAAGCACCACGCGGGCTCCGGGAAAGTGCTCCTCGAAGTCGAGGATGAGTCCCACGTCCGCCCCCCGCCAGGCGTAGATGGACTGGTCGTCATCCCCCACCACGCACAGGTTCGGCTCCCGGCCCGCCAGCGCCTGGAGCAACTGGAACTGGACGGGGTTGGTGTCCTGGTACTCGTCCACGAGGATGTGGCGGAACCGCCTCTGCCAGTGTGCCAGACAGTCCGGGTTGTCGCGGAAGAGCCCGAGGGGGAGCAGCAGCAGGTCGTCGAAGTCGCACGCGCGCTGAGCCGCCAGCAACTCCTGGTAGGCGACGTAGGCCCTCTGCAGGACCCGCAGCCGGTCGTCCCCCGGGGGCACCGTCACCTCGCGGGGCGTCAGGCCGCGGTTCTTCCACAGGGAGATGGCCTCCTGCACCTCGGTGGCGTCGAGAGGCAGTCTCGCCTCGCGCACGATCTCCCTCAACACGGCCCGCTGGTCGCTCTCGCCGTACAGGGAGAAGCGCCCGCCGTGCCCGAGCCGCCCGCCCTCCTCCCGCAGGATTCCCAACCCGAGAGCGTGGAAGGTGCTCACCGTCAGCCCTCGAGTGCGGCCGGCTCCCGACAGATCCTCCACCCGCTCCTGCACCTCCCGGGCGGCCTTGTTCGTGAAGGATAGGGCGAGGATCTTCTCGGCCGGCTCCCCTCGCGCGAGGAGATGGGAGATCCGGTAGGTGATGACCCGGGTCTTCCCGGAGCCCGCCCCGGCCAGGACCAGCAGGGGCCCGCTCCCGTGCAGGACGGCCTCGCGCTGGCGGTCGTTCAGGGCCGAGAGGTTCATCGGTCAGACGTCGCTCCCGTATCGGTCTCCTGCGCGGGGATCCCCTCCCGGGATGTCCCCGGTGATCGACCCTGCGTCGTAGGACTGCCCGCAGCCGGGGCACACCAAGCCGATCGCCGTCCGGCCTTCTCGGCCGGCCCGCAGGAATACGTGGAATCCCCGTTCGTAGCCACACGAGGGGCACACGCGAAACTCCTCCATCGGTCCTCCTTTCGCCCTCCGGTCTCGCCGGTCACCAGGTGGGAACGTTGGCTTGTATCACCCCGGGAGGCGGCTTCCAACCTCGAAGCGCCGACGGAGTCCCCTCCCTTGCCGTCCCCCAGCTCCCGGATATCCTCCCCCGCCGAACCCCTGGAAGAGGAGGAACCCCCATGAGAAGCCTGGCTCTCGCCGCCCTGTGCCTTCTGGCCTCCGCGCCTTCGGTGGCCGCCCTGCGAACGGAGCGCGTCGACTACCGCCACGGGGACGCCGTGCTCAGGGGCTATCTCGCCTACGACGACTCGGTATCCGGGAAACAGCCCGGGGTGCTGGTGGTCCACGAGTGGTGGGGCCTGAACGACTACGCGAGGACCCGGGCCGAGAAGGTCGCTGCGCTCGGCTACGTCGCGTTCGCGGCCGACATCTACGGCGAGGGCAAGGTGACCCGGGAGGCCCAGGAAGCGGGGCATCTCGCCGGCGTGTTTCTCAAGGACCGGGGGCTTCTTCGAGCGCGGGCTCAGGCCGCCCTCGAAGTCCTCCGGGAACACGGCCGGGTCGACCCGAAACGGGTCGCGGCCATCGGGTACTGTTTCGGGGGCACCACCGTGCTGGAACTCGCACGGGCAAACGCCGCGCTGCGAGGGGTCGTGAGCTTCCACGGCGGACTGAAGAACCCGGACGCGGCCGCCACCCGGGACGTGACGCCCGAAGTCCTGGTCCTCCACGGGGCCGACGATCCCTTCATCCCCGCGGCCGACGTCGCCGCGTTCCAGGAGGAGATGCGCGCGGCCGGGGCCGGCTGGCAGATGATCCTGCTCGGCGGCGCCCAGCACAGCTTCACGAACCCCGAAGCGAAGGGCGCACTCGCGGGAGCGCTCTACGACGAGAGGGCGGACCGTCGTTCCTGGGAGTACATGAAGCTCTTCTTGGAAGAGGTCCTGCGGTAGCTCGTGGAGGGAGAAGCGCGGCGGGAGGATTCCCCTCCCGCCGCGATAGGAACACCGCTCAGTTCGACTGCTTGAGCTGCATCCCGCACTTGCACTCGCCCGGCTTCGCCGAGATCACGTTGCACCGGCAGGCGCCTCCGCAGTTGCAGAAGTAGAGTCCGGTTCCCTTGAGGCTCACGCGCTTCAGGGGCTGCCCGCAGCCGCACTTGGCCGGGTCCTTCTCGTCGATGGCGCACTTGCAGCCTTCCTTGCACGTGCACACCAGGGCCTCGTCGCCCTCGACCTTCACCACGTGGCCCCACTTCATGGGCTTTCCGCAGGCACAGTTGCCGGCTTCCGTGCTGACCGTGTTGCACTTGCACTCCGGCCCGCAGTCGCAGAAATAGATCACGTCGGTGCGCGCCGCGCCGGCCTGCGCGGAGTGGGCAGCGTGGTCGCCCCCGTGCTGCGCCGTGGCGCAGCCCAGCGCAAAGGCGCCCACGAGCGAAAGCGCTGCCGCAGCAAGGATTTTCGAGATCTTCATTCGCTCCTCCTCGGTGAAGAGTTGTTGGGACGTGTCGCGGAGGCTGCCCCATCCGGCTGCCGGGGCAATTGATACACCAATTTGTGTTCAATTCTGTCCGAGGAGCCGTCCCAGGTCAAGGGGCCCACGGCATGCTCCCGGGGAACGGCACGGGCGCCGCTCGCTCGGCGCCCGTGTCTTCTCCGTGGTCTGCGGAGCAGCCCACCACTCAGAGCAGATGCCCCTCGTGGTCGCGCAGCGTGACCGTGGCCCCGGTCCCCAGCGAGACCTCGCGCACGAGGACCACCGGCCTGCCGTCCAGGGTCACCTTGGCCCCGGTCACGCGAACCTTCTGGCCGGCACCGACTTCGGAGAGCCCCCCTTCCAGCTGGCACTCCGGCCCCAGGTAGGCTAGCACCCGGTCGGCCTCGTCCTGGAGGACGAAGGCGACCAGGCGAGTCCCGGAGCCGCTCTTGGAGTAGGTTTCCCGGACCACCTCGAGGACGGAGGACTCGACCGTGGTCTCCGCCGACGGGTCGTAGTGTCCCACGCAGTCGGACAGACAGCCGGCGCGGAAGCCGGAAGGGTCCGCCCAGCCGGGTGCGCTCGAAACAGCGAGCACCAAGGCAAGGATCCCGATCGGAAGCACTCGATTCATGACGACCTCCTTGTGGATGGGGTCCGCGCCCGGTCCGAGAACGCGGAGAACGTCTGCGCGACGACCTGGACGGGGAACCGCGCGAACCCCCGTCCCGGGCGGGCGGCCGGCGCCTTCCGCCGGTCCCCTACGGATCGGCCCCCGACCCGGAGACTTGAACGCTTCCAGCTCCGGCCGACTGCCCCGCGGTGAATCCTTTTCCCGGAAGGGGCATCCAACGAGCGTTCCCGGTCCCGGGGACGACGCTCGTAGCAGGAGGAATTCGATGGGCAGGAAGATCGCCGACTTTGCCGTCAGCCGTCCGAGGCTGGTTCTGCTCTTGTCGCTCGCTCTCACGGCGCTCGCGCTCGTCCGGGTCGGGGACCTCCGCGTCGACACCGACCCGGAGAACATGCTCAGCGAGACCGAAGAGGTCCGCGTCTTCCACAACCGGGTCAAACGGGACTTCGCCCTCTCGGACATGCTGGTGCTGGGCGTGGTGAACGAGAGCGACCCGGACGGCGTCTTCAACCCCGAGACCCTGGGCAAGGTGTACCGGATCACCCGGGGCGTCCAGGGGATCGAGGGCGTGGTGGTGCAGGACCTCCTGGCGCCGAGCACCGTGGACGACATCCTCCAGGCCGGGCCCGGCTCGGTGCGGTTCCAGTACCTGATGGAGAGGCCGCCCGAGAGCCGGGAGGAGTCCCTACGGGTGCGGGACCGTGCGATGTCCAACCCCCTTCTGCATGGAACGCTGGTGAGCGAGGACGGCAAGGCGCTGGCGGTCTACGTGCCCATCGCTGAGAAGAGCATGGCCCACAGGGTGAGCGAGGAGGTCCAGGGGTTGATCGCGGCCGAGCCCGCCGGGCAGGAGGCCTACCACATAACCGGTCTGCCGGTGGCCGAGGACACCTTCGGGGTCCAGATGTTCCAGCAGATGGCGGTATCGGCTCCCCTGGCCGGCCTGATCGTCTTCCTTCTCATGCTGTTCTTCTTCCGCAGGCTCGTCCTGGTGACCGCTCCCATGGTCGTGGCCATCCTCACGGTGGTCTTCACCATGGGCGCCCTCGTCAGCACCGGCCACACCGTGCACATCATGAGTTCCATGATCCCCATCTTCCTCATGCCGATCTCGGTGGTGGACTCGGTGCACATCCTCTCGGTCTTCTTCGACCGCTACCAGCTCTACAAGGACCGGGCGCAGACCCTGCGGGCGGTGATGGGCGAACTGTTCATGCCCATGCTGTACACGAGCCTGACGACCATGGCCGGGTTCGCCAGCCTGGCCATGACGCCGATCCCGCCGGTCCGGGTCTTCGGCCTCTTCGTAGCGCTCGGCGTGGCGGTCGCGTGGCTCTTCACCGTCACCCTGGTGCCCGCCTACATCATGCTGTTCATCCCGGAGCGCAAGCTCGAGAACTTCGGCGCCACCGCCCACCACGAGGAGGACGAGGGCCACTCGCCCCTCGCCCGGCTCCTCGTGCGGGCGGGGCGGCTCACCCAGGAGAGGGCGAAGCTCTGGCTCGCCCTGACCGCCATCCTGCTCGCGGTCTCCGCGTTCGGGATCTCCCGCATCCGGATCAACGACAACCCCGTGAAGTGGTTCGTGAAGAGCCACCCGATCCGCGTGGCGGACGAGGTGCTCAACCGGCACTTCGGCGGCACCTACGAAGCCTACCTCGTGTTCGAGCCGCCGGCGTCGGCCTCGGCCCTCCGGGACTCCCTGGCGGGGGTGAGCCGGCTCCTGGACGAGGCGGGAACCCGGGCCCCTCTGGCCGAGGCGGTCGAGGCCCTTCGGGATCGGCTCGCGGCCCTCACCGCCGAAGAGGCCGCCGCCCCTCGGCCCGACCCCGGCCGGGTGCTGCAGCGGCTCGCCGACGAACTGGACGCCAGGACCGCCGCGAGCGCGGACGCCGGCGACGAACTTCTGGACGCGCTGGACATCCTGGCGGAGGACCTGGAGGACCAGCGCACGGCGCTCCACACGTTCAAGAAGCCCGAGGTCCTCCGCTACGTGGAGGGGCTGCAGCAGCACCTGGCGTCCCACCACATCGTGGGCAAGACCAACGGTCTCACCGACGCGGTGAAGAAGGTCCATCAGGAGCTCTTCGAAGGGCGGCCCGAGCAATTGCGCATCCCCGACTCGGCGGCGGCGGTGGCGCAGACCGTCCTCTCCTTCCAGGGGAGCCACGACCCGGAGGACGTCTGGCACCTCGTGACCCCGGACTTCCGCCGACTCAACCTTTGGGTCCAGCTCAAGAGCGGAGACAACAGGGACATGGAGGGCGTGGTCGCGCAGGTGGAGAAGTACCTCGCGGCCAACCCGCCGCCGGTGCCCCTGGAACACGCCTGGGCGGGCCTCACCTACCTGAACGTGGTCTGGCAGGAGAAGATGGTCAAGGGCATGCTCTCGAGCCTGCTCGGAAGCTTCGGGATCGTCCTCCTGATGATGGCGGTCCTCTTCCGGTCCGTGCTATGGGGGCTCCTGTCGATGATTCCGCTTTCGGTGACGATCGCCTTCATCTACGGCCTGATCGGGCTCGTCGGGAAGGAGTACGACATGCCGGTGGCCGTGCTCTCGAGCCTGACCCTGGGGATGAGCGTCGACTTCGCCATCCACTACATCGAGCGGGCGCGGGAGATCCAACGGGAGACCGGCTCCTGGGCCGCGACGGCGACCCGCATGTCCATGGCGCCCTCGCGCGCCATCGCGCGAAACGCGATCGTGATCGCCGTGGGCTTCGCGCCGCTCCTCGCGGCGTCCCTCGTCCCCTATCGCACCGTGGGCTTCTTCCTCGCGGCGATCATGGCCGTTTCCGGGGCGGCCACGATCGTGATCCTCCCCTCCCTCATCCAGGTGCTCCAGCGAGTCCTCTTCCGCGCGGCGGGCCGCGCCGCGAACGAAGAGGCGGTTCGCGGCTGAGTGCCGCGCCCGGGAACGGAAAGGAGACGATCCCCATGAGGACCCTGTCGACGGCTCTGATCGCCCTCACCCTGGCCCTCGCCTCCGCGCTGCCCTCGGGAGCGCTGACGGCGGACGAAATCGTGGAAAGGGCCAACCTCGCCTCCTACTACGCGGGCACCGACGGGCAGGCCCGGGCCTCGATGGTCATCGCGGACCGGGAGGGCCGCACGCGGGAGCGCGAGTTCACCATCCTGCGCAGGGACAAGGCCGACGGCGGCGAGCAGTTCTACTACGTGTACTTCCACAAGCCCGGCGACGTGCGGAAGACCGTGTTCATGGTCCACAAGCACGTGGACCGGGACGACGACCGGTGGCTGTTCCTGCCCGCCCTCGACCTGGTCAAGCGCATCGCCGCCTCGGACAAGCGCACGAGCTTCGTGGGCTCCCACTTCTTCTACGAGGACGTCTCGGGCCGGAGCCCCGCCGCTGACGACCACGCGCTCGCGGAGGAGACGGAGGAGCACTACGTGCTGGAGAACACACCCCGGGACCCGGGGAGCGTCGAGTTCGCGCGCTACCGCGTCTGGGTGGACCGGAAGACCTTCCTGCCGGTGAAGGCCGAGTACACCGACAAGCAGGGCAAGGTCTACCGGCGGCTGCTCGCGCTGAAGATCGAGGAGATCCAGGGGATCCCCACGGTCACCGAGGCCCGGATGGAGGACCTCAACACGGGCGGCAAGACGACCATGGCCTTCGAGAAGGTGCAGTACGACCAGGGCATCCCCGAGGACGTGTTCACCGAACGGTACCTGCGCAACCCCCCGAGGGAGTACATCCGGAGGTGAGCCCCGGGGGAGGTCGACTCCCTCTCCGCGGCCCTCGCATCAAGGAAGGAATGCCCATGCGCCCGCTGCCCGCCTCGCTCGCCCTGTGGATGCTGGTCGCCACCACCGGAGCCGCCGCGGAACTCCCCTTCCACGGGTTCCTGGAGGCCGCGGCGGGCGCGCGGGTGGTGGACGACGACACCGCTCGGGACGACTTCCTCCTGGAGGAGGCCCGCTTCCAACTGGACTTCCTCCACGACGGAGAGGTCGGGAGCCTGCAGTTCCGGGGCGACTTCCTCTACGACGGCGTGAAGGAGGACGCGGACATCGACGTGCGGGAGGCCAGCGTCTTCCTCACCCCGCTGGCCAGCGTGGACCTCAAGGTGGGCCGGCAGATCCTCACGTGGGGAACCGGGGACTTCGTGTTCCTCAACGACCTCTTCCCCAAGGACTGGCAGAGCTTCCTCATCGGGAGGGACGACGAGTACCTCAAGAAGCCCGCGGACGCCGTGCGCGCGACGTGGTTCGGCGACCGGGTCAACCTCGACCTGGCGTGGATGCCGATCTTCGAACCCGACGGCTACATCTCGGGGGAGCGGCTCTCGTTCTGGGACTTCGGCCTCGACCGGCGGCGCGGGCCGAGGGACGGCGAGATCGCGACGGACGAGCCGGGGAAGACCCTGGGGAACGGCACGCTGGCGGGCCGCTTGTACGGCGATTTCGGAGGCTGGGAGACGGCCCTCTACGGTTTCCGAGGCCACTACGGGCAGCCCAAGGGGTTCGACCCGGAGACCGGCGACTACGTCTTCCCGCGCCTCGAGTCGTGGGGAGGAAGCCTGCGGGGGGCCCTGCTGGGCGGCATCGCCAACGCGGAGGTGGCCTGGTACCGGAGCCTCGACGACACCGACGGCGACGACCCCTTCGTGCCCAACTCGGAGATCCGGGCGCTGGTGGGATTCTCCCACGAACTCGCCACGGACCAGACGCTGGGGGTACAGGGCTACCTGGAGAGGGCCCTGGACTACCCCGACCCCGGCCGCACCAAGCGCGACCGGTGGTGGATCACCGTGCGCTACACGGCCCTCCTGCTGCAGCAGAACCTCATCCTGTCGTGGTTCAGCTTCTACTCCCCCAACGAGGAGGACGCGTACCTGCGACCCAAGGTCTCGTACAAGTTCTCCGACGCCGTCCTCCTCACCCTGGGCGGCAACGTCTTCCTCGGCCGGGAGGACGACACCTTCTTCGGCCAGTTCGAGGACGACACCAACGTCTACGGGAGGGTCCGCTACAGCTTCTGACCGCCCCGCCAGCCGCTTCGGTCCCCGCCGGGGCCCCGTCGGCAAGCCGATGGGAGGGTGGGAAACCCCCGGCTCACCAGGCCCACGCGAACGACAGGCCGGCCGCCCCCGGGGCGAGCGAGAGCCTCCACGCGGGCAGGGCGGCGGACTCCCACTTCCGGAAGAACCGCCCCTCCTCCCGGCGGTTCCACTTGTGGGCGGCGTTGACGGCGCTGACCACGTTGCCGCTGTACCATCCGAGCTCGAAGGCGCCGAGCACGCCCGCCAGGGCCCACTCCTCCCGCCGGGCGGCCTCGTAGGTGCCCCAGATGAAGGCCGCGTTGAGCACGAACGCCACGGCAGCGTCCCGGGGCCTGCCGCAGTAGAGGTGTCCCGCGCCGGGAAGGACCGCCGCGAGAGTCCCGGCGGTCCCCGGCCCCTTCCGGGGGAGGCCCTGGAACTCGTCGACGAGGTCCCTTCGGGCGCCGGCGGGAATTTCGGTGAGCCCCTCCCGGAGCACGGCGAGGGTCCCGAGCGTCGCCTCGGCCTCTCCCCCCGGCTCCGCCAGGAGAAGACCGGCGGCGTCGCCGTAGCGCTGTCCCTGGTACAGGGCCGCGCCCAGGAGCCGGCGCGAATCGTCCTGCGGCGGCAGCCGGCCGAAGCAGGCCGCAGCCTCCTCCCAACGGCCGGCCTGCGCGTAGGCCACGCCCATCCCCTTCCAGGCCCTGTCCTGCTCGGGGTGGGTGGGGAAGTGGTGCAGGTAGCGCTGGTATTCCGTGACCGCGCGGAAGCTCTCCCCCGCGGAGAGCAGGGCCTCGGCGAAGGAGAGGACACCCTCCGGCGTGGCCGGCGGCGGGGGCTCCGCCGCCCGGGCCACGGCGCACGCGAGCAGCACCGCGAGGAGCGCCCTACGGATCAAGGCGGCCCCGCAGGAACGCCAGGTCGTCTTCGACGGGCGAGTAGATCCGCCAGGTGCCGTCGATGCGGATGCGGGGAGCGAAGGCGGCCTCGTCGGCCTCCCCGATGAGGCGGCCGGCCGTGAGCGCCGCCCCGAGCAGCGGCCCATGCCGGCCCACGGCCTCCAGGGCGTACGCGGAGCAGGAGGGGTGGCTCGGGCAGCGGTCCCCGTCCACCCGGCTCACCGTCGACTGGTAGGCACGGACCGCCCATCGCAGGGGAAGGGCCGCGGGTCCCTCGACGGGTTCCCGGGGGGGCGCCGCCGCCCGCCTCCACCCGGGAGGATCCCAGGCGAGGCAAGGAGACCCCCAGAAGCCCAGCCCCGCGACCGCGACGACCGCGGCGGCCGTCCAGCGCGCCGGTCGTGTCACCGCGCCTTCCCCGTGCGGCCCCTCGGGGGAGCTTCCGTCTCGGGCCGCGTCTGTCGGTAGACGAGCCGCGGGGTCTCCAGCGTCACCTTGGTGCCGGGGGGAACGCTCTCGGTGAGCCAGACGTTGCCCCCGATCACGCACCCCTTCCCGATCACCGTCGTGCCGCCGAGGATGGTGGCGCCGGAGTAGATGACGACGTCGTCCTCGATGGTCGGGTGGCGCTTCGTCCCGCGGACCAGGCCCCCCTGCTCATCCCGGGCGAAGGACAGGGCGCCCAGGGTGACCCCCTGGTACAGGGTGACCCGCTCCCCGATGTCGCAGGTCTCCCCGATGACGACCCCCGTGCCGTGGTCGATGAAGAACTCCCGCCCGATCCTGGCTCCGGGGTGGATGTCGATGCCCGTGAGGCTGTGGGCGTGCTCGGTCATCATCCGCGGCAGCACCGGCACCCCGACCTCGTGGAGCACGTGGGCGAGCCGGTACACGGTGACCGCGTAGAGGCCCGGGTAGCAGAAGACCACCTCGTCGTAGCTCTTCGCCGCCGGGTCCCCCCGGAACGCGGCCACCACGTCGCCCGACACCAGGCCGCGCACCTCCGGGAGCCGCTCCAGGAACTGGAGCGCCTGGCGCTGGCCCGTGTCGAGGCAGTGGGAGCACAGGCTCTCCGTGCGCCGGCACTCGTGGCGGATGGAGCGGGACACCTGCAGGCTGAGGCGGTCGAAGAGCTCGGTGACCTCCTGCCCCACGTGGTACGGGAGGCTGGGCCAGTCCACCTCCTGGCGGCCGAACGACCCGGGACACGCCAGGTCGAACATGAGGCGGACGACGCCCGTGATCTCCTCCTTCGACGGGATGAGGGCTGCGTCGATGTGGGCCACGTGGGGCACGGTGCGGCAGCTCTCCACCACGGCGGCCACGACCTCCGGCAGGCGGTCCCGGAAACGCCGGTGGTGGTCCTGCACCGCTTCGCACACCCCCTGTTCGGCGGCCAGGTCCTGGCAGGACGGCAACGGCTTCTTCTTCCCCATCGTCAAGGCTCCTGTCGGGTGAGTCCGAGCCTGCGGGCCACGGGTTCCACGGCCCGCAGGACCTGTTCGGGGTGGGAGACCTCGGCGGGCCACGGCCTCGGATGCCCCTCCTGGGGGCCCTTGAAGGTGGCGTCCACGGCCAGGCGGTCGCCCACCACCCGCACGTCCCGCAGCGGGTCGATGCTGGCCAGCGCCCGCCAGACGAGCCGGGGGAGCTCTTCGTCCCCCTCACCCTCGACCACCACGGCCACGTGGACGCCGGGAATCCCCACGGCCGCCCGGCTCAGCTGCTCCCCCTCTCCCGGACGGCCCTTCCGGAAGACGAGCAGCGCGAGACCCAGCCGCGTCCCGCGCACGGGGGTCCTGCACGAGCGCAGCCCCGGGAACGAACCCTGCAGCGCGGCGAGGATCGCCTCCTCCGACGGCAGGTCCTCGTCCGGAGGGGGCGGCCCCCCGTGGCCCGGCTCGCCCGGCACGGTCCGGGTCGCGTCGATACCCAGCTTACCACCCCAGAGGGCGGAGGGGCTCGCGTGATCGAGCGCGTCGAGGACACCCTCCGCGAAGACGAGGCTGCCGGGGATCCGCGCGCGGTCGAGCAGCGCCCTGGCCGCCGCGGCCCCGTCGCGGACGTCCACGTCCGGGTCCAGGGCCGCGAGGATCTTCGTGAAGCTCATCTGGCCGGCGCCCCACATCCCCTGGAAGAGCCGCCGGGCCTGCATCGGGTAGTGCTTGTCCACCGCGAGGAGGCACAGGTTGTGGAACACCCCCGCCGGCGGCAGGTGCATCTCCCCCACCTCGGGCCACTGGGTGCGGAGCAGGGGCGCGAAGATGCGCTCGGTGGCGTACCCGAGCCACTCGTCTTCCATGGGGGGGATGCCGACGACCGTGGTCAGGTAGGTGGGGTCGCGCCGGTGGGTCACGGCCGTCACGTGGAACACCGGGTAGGGCTCGGCCGGGGAGTAGACGCCGGTGTGATCGCCGAAGGGGCCCTCGACCCGCGTCTCCCCGGGGTCCACGTAGCCCTCCAGCACGATCTCCGCGGACGCGGGAACCCACAGGTCGACCGTGACGCACCGGGCCAGTTCCACGGGGCGCCGGCGGATGAACCCGGCGAGCATCAGCTCGTCCAAACCGTGGGGAAGCGGGGCCGTGGCACAGTAGGTGACCACCGGGTCGGTGCCGATGGCCGCGGCCACCTCCATGCGTCCCCCGCCGCGGCGGTGCATCTCGTGCGCGCGGCTCCCGTCCTTGTGGATGTGCCAGTGCATCCCCGTGGTCCGGCCGTCGAAGACCTGGAGCCGGTACATCCCGACGTTCTGGCGGCCGGTCTCGGGATCCCTCGTGAACACGCAGGGCAGGGTGACGAAGGGGCCGCCGTCGCCGGGCCAGCAGGTCAGGACCGGGAGCCGGCCGAGATCGACCTCGTCCCCCGTCCAGACCACCTCCTGGCACGGCGCGCGGCCGCGGCGGCGGCGGGGCGGGACGCCCCGGAGTTCGAGGAGGCTCGGGAGCAGGCGGACCGCCTCCCCCAGGCTTCGCGGGGGGGAGGTCTTGAGCAACGCCTCGATGCGCCGTGGGATCTCCTCCACGTCCCCGACGCCCAGGGCGAGCTCCAGACGCCGCCGGCTGCCGAAGGCGTTGACGAGGACCGGCATCCGGCTGCCGTCGGGGTTCTCGACGAGGAGCGCCTTGCCCCCCCCCGGGCTCTTCATGGCCCGGTCGGCCAGCGCGGCGATCTCCAGACGGGGGGAAAGGGGGTCGGCGACCCGCACGAGCTCGCCCGCCCGATCGAGGGCGTCGATGAACTCCCGGAGGGACGGGTAGGCGGCCATCGTCGCGGTGCGCCTCGCTTGACCGGCCGAAACGCGCCCGGGTAGGCTACTGCGGCCTCGGGCGCCCAGGAAAGGGCGCCAATCTAGCAGAGGAGTCGAGAAACTGTCCACCCGGCGCACCGTGTACCGGGGACGCGTCGTCGACCTCGGGGTCGAAGAGGCGGTCCTTCCCGACGGCCGTCCGCTGAGCCTCGAGGTCGTGCGCCACCCCGGGGGCGCCGCCGCAGCGGCGATCGACGCCGAGGGCCGCGTCTGTCTCCTCCGGCAGTACCGCCACGCCGCGGGCGGGTGGCTGTGGGAGGTGCCCGCCGGCAAGCTGGACTCCGGCGAGGAGCCCCTGGCGGCCGCGCGCCGGGAACTCCGCGAGGAGGCCGGCGTCACGGCCGGCGCCTGGCGGTCCCTGGGCGACGTCGTCACGGCGCCGGGCTTCTGCGACGAGGTGATCCACCTCTTCCTCGCCACGGACCTCGCAATCGCCCCCGCGACCCCGGAGCTCCACGAAGTCCTCGAAGTCCACTGGCTCGCGCTCGACGACGCCCTGCGCAGGGCGGTGGGAGGCGAGATCCGCGACGCCAAGACCGTCGCCGCGCTCTTCCGCGCGCGGGATCGGCTGCGGCCGTGAGCGACCCGAGAGCCGCTCGCCCGCTCCGGGTGGGCCGCATCGACTTCGCCAACTGCACGCCGCTCTTCCGGGCCCTGGAGGAAGGCGGGCCGGCCCGGGAGGTGACCTTCGTCCCCGGGCTTCCCACCGAGCTCAACCGCAAGCTCCGCACCGGCGCGGTCGACGTGTCGCCTTCGTCTTCCGTGGAGTATCTGGAGAACCCCGGCCTCTACGGGTTCCTCCCCGACCTCTCCATCTCGTCCATCGGACCGGTGGAGTCCGTCCTGCTCTTCAGCCGCCGCCCCCTGGACGAACTCGACGGCCGTCCGGTCGCACTCTCGCCGGCGTCGGCCACCTCGGTGCTCCTCCTGCGGGTGCTCCTGGAGCGGTGCCGCGGTTTGCGCCCCCGCTACGGTGCGCCGGGGGGCGACGAGGACGCGGTCCTGTGGATCGGCGACCACGCCCTGCGGCTCGCCCGGGAAGGCCGCTGGCCGCTCGTGTACGACCTGGGCCGCCTGTGGTTCGAGCACACCGGCACGCCCTTCGTGTTCGCCCTCTGGATCTGTCGGCGGGAGGCGTACGAGACCGACCCGGGAGCCGTGCGGGAGTTGTACCGGAAGCTCGTGCTGGCGAGGCACCGGGCCTACCGGAGCTACGCGGTGTACGCGCGGGAGAGCCCCGAGGCGCGCTGGATGGGGGAATCGGCCCTGCTCGACTACTGGCAGACGATATCCTACGACCTGACGGAGTGGCACCGGGAGGGTCTGCGGCGGTTCTGCGAGGAGGCCGTCGCCGCGGGCCTGCTGGGGAGCATTCCGGCGCTGGAGCCCCTTCCGGTGGAGGCGCGGGTCTGAGACCTCCCGCGCGGCGCGGTCAGATCCCCAGGAACCAGGTGGCGAGCCCGAAGTAGAGCAGAAGCCCCGTGATGTCCACGATGGTGCTCAGGGCCGGGCTCGCGACCACCGCGGGGTCGAGCTTGAGCCGCGAGGCGATCAGGGGGAGGAGCGCCCCGAAGAGCGTGGACGACACCACCTGGAGACCCAGGGCCAGCGCCACCGTGGCTCCGATCCAGTGGACCGCCTGGCCGGGCGGGAGCGCGTCGGCCCTGGTCCAGAAGAAGACCTTCGCGTAGGCCAGCGTGCCCAGGGTCACCCCCAGCAGCAGGCTCACCCGCAGCTCCTTCCACACCACCCGGAGCGCATCCAGGGCCGAGATCTCCTCCAGGGCCAGGGCTCGGATGACCACGGTCGCCGACTGCGACCCGGTGTTCCCCCCCACCGCGGCGAGCATCGGCAGGTAGACGACCAGCACCATCAGGCCGCTCAGGGCTCCCTGGAACGTGTGGAGGATCCACCCGGACACGAGTTCGAGGGCCGCGAGGGCGACGCACCACGTCACGCGCTTCCGGTAGTGCACCGTGGACGGGATGTCCAGGTACGCCTCCTCGCGGGTGTCGCCCGTGATCCCCATGAAGCGCTCCAAGTCCTCGGTCTGCTCCTCCTGGAGGATGTCGAAGGCGTCGTCGTGGGTGACGATCCCGACCAGGGCGTTGCCCGCGTCCACCACGGGAATCGCGAGCAGGTCGTACTTCTCGATCTTCCGCGCCACCTCCTCCTGGTCCTCGTCGGCCCGGGCGGAGATGGGAGCGGGGACCATGATGTCCTTCACCAGGGCCGCCGGACGCGCCAGGATCAGGTCCTTCAGGGACACGGAGCCCACCAGGTTGCGCTCCGGCGTGACCACGTAGGAGTAGTACACCGTCTCCCGGTCCGGGGCGTCCCTCCGGATCTTGTCGATGGCCTCCCGGGCGGTGAGGTGGGGCAGCAGCGTGACGTAGTCCGACGTCATGACCGCCCCGGCGGTCCCCTCCTCGTACGCCGACAGCCGCCGGATGTCGTCCCGCTCCGCCTGGGCCAGCGCGGGCCAGAGGGCCTCGACGGTCTCGGGCGCCAGGCGCTTGACCAGGTCGGCCCGCTCGTCGGGGCTCATGTTCGTCACCAGCTCGGCCAGTTCGTCCCGCTTGAGGGACTCGGCCAGGCGGACCTGGATCGGCACTTCGAGGTAGGAGAAGAGCTCGCCGCGCTCGAGGGGGGGCAGGCACTGGAGGAACGCGGCCAGGTCGCGCGCCTCCATGGGCCCCACGAACTCGGCCAGGGTGGCCGGGTGCAGGTCCTCGGCGAACTCCCGGATGGCGCGGGTGTCGCCGCGAGCCAAAGTGGCCCGGATCTCGGGGATGAGCAGGGTGTTCATCGGCACCTCCCGTGGTCCCCGGAGGCGCCGTCGGGTCAGCTCAGGAGGGTCTCCCGAGCGGCGGGCGGAACCGAGGGAAATCGGGCAGGGTGAGGTTCGCTGCGACTGCCAGGGTCGTCCATTTCTCCCATGCTCCCAGGAGGATCCACCCCGCAAAGACCGGGGCGGTTCGGCGGCCTCCTTGTACCCCCCGGGGGGGGCGAAACGCAAGGACGATCGTCCCCCGGCGGTGCGCCGCTTGAGCCTTGCGCCGGCCGAAAGGGCCAAAAAAGAGCCCCCGACGAGCGGGGGCTTGGGGAAGAGGCCTCGCGAGGCGAGGCTCGGCACGACGGTTCTCGTCACCACGGGGAAGCAAGAGCGGTGCCACGCCTCGGCAGGCCGTCGGGCGGCGAAAAGCAGCGGGGGCGACCGGGCGCCTGTGCCCTTTGACGCAGTGGACGGTCGTCTTTTCCCGCGCCCGATCGGCGCGGGCGAACGACCCTGGCATCCCCTCAACCGGACACCGCCGCCCCTTCCATCCGGTGCGAAGAGCCAGACAGGCATCCAGCACACTACGACGCGGCAACGGCACACCACGTTCACGCTGCCCGAGCGCATGAACCGTTACGGACACGTGCCGCGCACTTCCGTCTTTGGTAGTTCGTCGGTCTTTTTCAGAAACTCGTTCCTCCGAGTCTTTTCGATGGCTCTCCGGCATTGACAGCCACTTTCGCTCCTGATACTAAAGGTCCGAACATTTACCGACCAATCCCCTTTACATCAAGGAGGTCTCATGGACACCAGGACTCTGCTCAGCATGACCGCGGACATCGTTGCCTCCCACGCCGCCTCGAACGAGATGACCCAGGAGCAGTTGCTCGGGGAGATCCAGAACGTGTTCGCCAAACTTGCCTCCCTGGCCGGCGTGGAAGCCGTCGAAATCGTCGCGATACCCGAGGGAGTCGCTCCGGCCACCCCTCCGAAGCCGGCCGTTCCCCTGGAAGCCGCCTTCGGGGCCGACAAGGTGTTCTGCATGGTCTGCGGCCAGGGCATGAAGACCCTCAAGCGCCACCTCGCCACCTCCCACGACATGAAGCCCGGGCAGTACCGGAAGGCCTTCGGGGTCCCGGCCGGGACGCCGCTCGTGGCGAAGAACTACTCGGAGAAGCGGAAGAAGATGGCGCAGGACCTCAACCTCGCCGCGGGCCTCGCCAAGGCGCGGGCCGCGCGGAAGAAGAAGGCCAAGAAGTAGTCCTCGAGTTCGAAGGGGCGTTCCAAGCAATGCCCGGCCGGGGTGACCCGCGCCGGGCATTCTGTTTCGCCGCTGCCGAACCCGCTGTCGCGC
>CAZJSF010000025.1:0-21455 GCA_964548515.1 uncultured Thermodesulfobacteriota bacterium | reverse complement strand
AGGCCCCAGAAGCCGTCGCGGCCGACGTCACCACTCAGGGAGGCGCTGCCTCCGGCGTCCTTGTAGTCCTCGCTCCCCACGCTGGAGATGTCGCGCTCGACGTCTCCCTGTTCGTAGAAACCGGCCACCCGCGCCCGGGTCTTCGCGCCCAGGCGGTTCTCAAGACTGAGGTCACCGCGGCGGACGTTGGTGAGGTCGGTCGCATCGCTCTGGCTGCTCGTAGCGCGGTACTCCCAGGACTCGTTGTAGGAGACCTCGCCGGTCGTCCGTTCGGTGAGGCGGTGCGACAGGCGTCCGCCGTAGGTCCAGCCCCCGCCGTCCGACCCCTCGTCCGGGACAACCCACTGGTAGCCTCCGTTGACGGAGGCCTGCGTCCTCGACGTCGGGGCCCAGGCGTACTCCGCGCTGGCCCCATGGGACCAGTAGTCGCCCCCTCCCTGATCGCGGGCGCCACCACCGTAGAGTCCCCGGTCGGCGCTGTAGGTCACCCGGAGGTCGGAACGGCGGTTGCCCGGAAAGGACAGGAACGCGTGGTCCCAGCCGACGGTGCCCGTGTGGTTCTGGCGCTCCTCGTCGGTCTCCTTGTCGTCCTCGAAGGCGTAGCCGTACCCGAATCGGAGTCCGTCCCGAGGGGCCACCTGCCAGCCCAGGTTCGTCCCGGCCTGGTGAGAGAGCGTGTCTCCCCCTTCCGCGTCACCGGACGCGTAGTTCCGGTAGGAGAACCGGTAGTACGAATCATTCGAGACGTCGCGGGCCATGCGCCACTCGTAGGAGGCACGCGCGCCGTACTCGTCGGACCGGTTCTGGTAGTTGGAGCGCACCCCCGAGAGGGACGAGGAGAGCCCCTGCTCCAGGTTCTGGGTCACGTGGCCCCCGCCGCCCAGCCGGAACCGAGGACTCGCCTGCCAGTCGAGGGTGCCCGCCAGGGCGTGCCGCGCGCTCCCCTCGTCCTCGTACGACCCCTCCTCGTGGAGGGGAAAACCGAGGGAGTAGTCCGCGGCTCCGGAAAAGCGCGGCGAGCGGCGCAGCCACCCGATCCCCAGGTTGCCGTCGGTGCGAAACCCGTAGCGGTCCGACGCGTCCTGGTTGCCGTTGTCGCTGTACTCGGCCGTGGCTCCGGCGCTCAGCCGCCAGCGGGACACGCTCCCTTCCGGCAGCAGGCTGTCCAGGGAGGGCTCGAACCCGCCGTAGTCGAAGAACGACCGCTGGCGCAGAAGATCGCTCTCGAAGGCGGTCGGCTCCCCGGCGGCCCCCTGCTGCGCCGCGGCCGGCCCCGCGAGGACCACGGACAGAAGCGTCAGCGCTCCGGCGACGCCCGTCCGGCGCCTCATGGCCTTCCCGAGCCTCTTCCCTCCAACCACACCACCGCTCCTCACGGGACGATCACCACGTCTCCGGGGCGGAGCAGGAAGTCCTGCTCACTCCCTTTGGCGATGATCTTCTTGGCATCCACGGGCAGGCGCTTCTCCTCACCGCCCTCCCACCGCACCAGGACCACTCCACCCGTGTCCGCGAACTCCTGGAAGCCGCCCGCCATGGCCAGCACCTGCAGGAAGGTCTTCGGGCTCCGCAGCTTGACCGCCCCGGGCGTCACGACGCGTCCCAGCAGGTAGACCGTGTAGCTGTTGATCTCGATCAGGGTCACGGTCACCAACGGGTCGGTCAGATACTCCTTGAGGTGCTGCGTGAGCACCTCCACCAGTTCGCGCACCGTCAGACCGTCTACGTAGACCTCCCCCACCATGGGGAGCGTGATGCGCCCGTCGGGCCGAACCCAGACCTGCCGGGAAACGTCCGGGTTCTTCCAGACGTTCACCTCTAGCACGTCCTCGATACCGATGCGGTACTCCGGGCGCATCGGCGCGTCCTGCGCGAGCCCTGGGCCTCCGACTGCTCCGGCCAGCACTGCGAGCACCCCCAGCATCGACACGGCACGTCGTGTACTCATCGACCTCTCCTCCCCCCGAAGTGAGACGTGAACGCCCCTCACTCCAACCCGCACTCGCGGATCTTGTAGAGCAGCGCCTTGTAGCTGATGTCCAGGTGATCGGCGGCCTTCTTCCGGTTCCAACGGGTCTTCTGCAGCACCTTCTCCAGCACCACCCGCTCCGCCTCCTGGGAGGCCTTGCGCGACACCTCACGAAGGGTCTTGCCCTCGTACTCCGAAGGGTCGGGGCGCTCCTCACCGGAGTTGGCGCGGGCGGCCTCGCTTCGACGCGAGTTTCGGATCTCCCGGCGCACCCCGTCGGCGTCGCCCACCACCACGATCCGCTTCATGTAGTTCTCGAGCTCGCGCACGTTTCCCGGCCAGTGGTACGAGGTCATCTCCGCCAGGAGGTCGTCGGGCACCCGGGCCCCGGGCCGGTTGTACTGATCCGCGTAGCGCTCGAGGAAGTAGTCGACGAGATGGGTGATCTCGTCGACCCGCTCGCGCAGCGGCGGAATCTGGATGTTCACGACGTTGAGCCGGTAGAAGAGGTCGCTGCGGAACCGCTTGTCGCGGATCTCCTCCTCGATGTTCCGGTTGGACGCGGCGATGACCCGCACGTCGATCCGGACCGGCTCCTTGCCGCCCACCCGGCACACCTCGGCGTCCTGGAGCACGTGGAGCAGCTTCGCCTGCAGGTCCACGTGCATCTCGGTGATCTCGTCGAGGAACACGGTGCCGCCGTTGGCGAACTCGAACTTGCCCTGCTTCGTGTAGTTGGCGCCGGTGAACGCGCCCTGCTCGTAGCCGAACAACTCGCTCTCGAGGAGGTCGCGGGGAAGCGCCGCGCAGTTCACCTTCACGAAGGGCTTTCCGGCACGCGAGGAGTTCTCGTACACGGTCCGGGCCAGGAGGTCCTTGCCGGTGCCGCTCTCGCCGCGCACCAGCACCGTGATGTCGGTGTCGGCGATCTGGTCGATGATCGACTGGATGTCCCGCATGCGGCGGCTGTGGCCGAACAGGAGGTGGTAGGGCGATCCCTTCTCCACCTTGTCCCGGAGCCGGCGCACCTCGTTCTCCAGCCCCACCCGCTCCTGGACCCTCTGCAGCGTGATCTGGAACTCATCGGGGTGGAAGGGCTTCTCGAGAAAGTCGATGGCCCCGAGCTTCATGCACTCGACCACCGCGGGGAGGTTCTTGCGACCGGACACCATGAGCACGCCAGTCCCGAGTCCGCTGGTCGTCACCTCCGACAGCAACCGGCGCCCGTCCATGTCGGGCAGATGGAGGTCGATGAACGCGAGGGTCGGCCGCAGGCTCTTCAGCTTCTCGAGGGCGGCCTGGCCGCTTCGTTCGTGGTGCACCACGAAGCCGTTGTCGCGCACGACGCGCCGCAGGTGGTCGGCGGTGTAGCCGTCCGGTTCCACGACGAGGATGGAAGTATCCATGGCTCCCTCGACTCACGATCCTTGCGGGGCACTCCGGGCTTCGGCGTGGTAGAGCAAGGCCCATGCCAAGAGGGAGCCATCTTCACAACTAGCTGCTATTGCTGATGAATTGGATCGGGTGACGGCGCTGCGGCCGGGGGAGGGAGAAGGGTTGGAAATACAGTGTGTATTTCTTTTCCATGTGGGCAGCCGACTACACAGCGGCCCTCGGGTGGGAGTTGGGACCTGCGCTTCCCAGCGTGCTGCCCCGACCGGCTACCCGGACGGGTCCACGTGCCCCGCCGCCTCGAGCCAGGCGATGACCCGCCGCGCGCTCTGGTCCAGGCTCTCCCGGTCGGTGCGAAGCACGATCTCGGGGCGCAGGGGTTCTTCGTAGGGAGACGACAGACCCGTGAACTCGGGGATCTCGCCGGCCCGCGCCCGCCGGTAGAGGCCCTTCGGGTCGCGGCGCTCGCACTCCTCCAAGCCGCAGGCGACGTGGATTTCGGCGAATCGGCCCGCCTCCACCGCCTGGCGGACCCGGTCCCGGTCGGCCCGGAACGGACTGATGAGCGAGACCAGGGTGACGACGCCCGCGTCGAGGAAGAGTCGAGCCACCTCCCCCGCACGGCGGATGTTCTCCTCCCGCTCCCCGGGCGAGAAGCCGAGGTTCCGGTTGAGCCCGTGGCGGAGGTTGTCCCCGTCGAGGACGTAGGTCCGCACGCCCCGTGCGCACAGGCGCGCCTCCACCTCGTGGGCCACCGTGCTCTTGCCGGAGCCCGACAGCCCGGTGAACCACAGGATCGCACCCCGGTGGCCGGCGAGGCGCTCCCGGTCCTCCCGCGTCACCCCGGGGCGGTGCCAGACGACGTTGGTCGCCTTCGGTGCGCTGCCCTCAGCCACGGGCGATGAAGAAGGGGTTATGGAGGTCCTCCTTGTTGTAGCGCAGCGGGGCGCCGTCCACGTCCACGACCGTGCCGCCGGCCGCCTCCAGGACGGCCTGGCCCGCGCCGGTGTCCCACTCCATCGTCGGGCCGAACCGCGCGTAGAGGTCCGCCCGTCCCTCGGCCACGGCGCAGAACTTGAGCGAGCTTCCCACGGAAATCGCGTCCGCCACCTTCATCCCCCGCAGATAGGCGTCGAGTTCGGGCGAGGGGTGGGAGCGGCTCTGCACCACGGTCAGGCCCCGTTCCGGGTCGGGCCGCCGCACCCGGATCCTCTCGGCCGGCGCCGCGCCCCGTCGGCACCACGCCCCCGCGTCCCGCGCACCCCAGTACAGGGCCCCCAGGGCCGGCGCGAAGACGACCCCGAAGACGGGGTTCCCCCGCTCCACGAGGGCGATGTTGACCGTGAACTCGCCGTTGCGCTTGAGGAACTCCTTGGTGCCGTCCAGGGGATCGACGAGCCAGAAACCCTCCCAGCCGGCGCGCTCGGCGTACGGGATCGACCGGCCTTCCTCCGAGAGCACCGGGCGGTCCGGCGAGATCCGGCGCAGTCCCTCCTCGATCACGCCGTGGGAGGCCCGATCCGCTGCGGTGAGCGGGGTGCGGTCCTCCTTCATCTCCGTGGCCACGGGGCCGCCGTAGATCGCGAGGATCGCCCGGCCCGCCTCCTCGGCCAGGTCCAGGACCGCCTCCAACGACACATCGAGTCCCCTCAACGAAGCGCCTCCTCTCGTCTGTTCGGGCTCAGCCCCGGAAGAAGACCCCCAGGTCCTGGAGGGCCGCCTTCGCCCGGGACACCGCCTCCCCCACCGGCTCGCTCGACGGGATGCGCAGGTGGAACGGGATGTCCGTGGTCACGGTGTCGCCGGCCCACACCACGTACACGTCGTGCTTGGGCAGGATCGTGCGCATGAGGTCGTAGTCGGCGTGGGTGAGTTCGATGGCGGTCGCCACGAGGATCATCCCCGCGTCGAGGAAGAGGTGGGCCACCTCGCCGAAGCGCCGCAGGTGCTCCCGGCGGTGCTCGAGCCGGCTGTCCTCCTCGCGGGACTTGAGGTCCGCGTCCACCCCGTAGAGCACGCTGCCGATGCCGAGGTAGTACGCGAACCGCCCCTGGGCGAAGAGCTGGGTCTCCAGCGCCTTGGCGATCTCCTTCTTCGCCGAGTCCGCGGAGCCCGTCACCAGCACGAGGGCCGAGCGCTGGCTGTAGCGCTCGGCGCGCTGCTCCCGCGCGATGGCGCTCTTCTCCCACTTGAGGTTTCGCAGCACCACCTGCTCGCGCACCCACGCCTGGTCGTCTCGCAGGCTCTCGGTGATGATGCCCCCCCCGCTGATCTCGTAGTCGTCGATCACCACGAAGCGGCCGGTCTCGGCCACCAGCGTGCTCAGGTCGAAGGTCAGGTTCTGCTCGCAGGCGAGCACGCACTCGGCGACGTCGTGGCGCCCGATGGCCGTGGGGCGGTCGCTCGCGGCCAGCGTGGAAGCGTCGATCAGCCTCTCGATCGACTCGAGCCGCGCGGGCACCTTGGACGTCCCAACCCGGAGCACGTACTCCCGGTCGGGCGTCATCGGCTGGCGGCCGAGCCAGAACAGGCTCGCGCGAAACCGCGTAGAGACCTGGGGCCGGGCTTCCTCGGCCTTGACGGCCAGGTCGCCCCGCACCACGTAGAGCTGCTCGTCGAGGGTGAAACCCACCGGGTCGCCGGCGCTCACTGCGACCGGCGCCTCCTCGGGGGCCGCGGGGGGAGGGAACGCCTCGATGCTCCGGACGCGGCTGCTCTTCCCGGCCGGGTAGAACACCACCCGGTCCCCGACTCGGAGGCTCCCCGACGCCACGGTGCCGGCGATGATCCGCCGGGTGTCCCCGAGCCGGGTGAACTTGTAGACGTCCTGGACCGGCATGCGGAAGGGGAGCTCCACGTCCGACCTGGGCGCTTCGAACCCGTCCAGGATGCCGAGCACGGTGGGCCCCTCGTACCAGGGCATCCGCTCGCTGTGCGAGGCGATGTTGTCCCCGTGGAAGCCGCTCACCGGCAGGTAGGCCCTCGGCACGAGCCCCAGGCTGCGCAGGAAGCCCGTGTACTCCTCGCGGATCCGGTCGAAGGCCTCCTGGCGGTAGTCCACGAGGTCCATCTTGTTCACCAGCACCGCCACCTGACGGATCCCCAGCATGGAGAGCATGTAGCCGTGGCGCCGGGAGTTCTCCCGCACCCCCTCGTCCGCGTCGATCACCAGCAGGGCCGCCTCGGCGCGGGACGCCCCGGTGATCATGTTCTTCAGGAACTCGATGTGGCCCGGGGCGTCGATGATGATGTAGTGGCGCTGCTCGGTCTTGAAGAAGACCCGGGCCGCGTCGATGGTGATGCCCTGGGACTGCTCGTCCTTGAGGGCGTCGAGGAGGAACGCGTACTCGAAGGGCTTCGAGGTGCGCTCGCACAGGTCCCGGATCTGCTGGAGCTTGCCCTCGGGCAGGCTGTCGGTGTCCGCGAGGAGCCGGCCGATGACCGTGGACTTGCCGTGGTCCACGTGGCCGACGATCACGATGTTCATCTGCTCGCTGGAAGCCATCGGGGTCGTCCTTCGGGTCTGGGGTCGGTCGGTTTCGGCGGCAGGGCTCACATGTACCCGTCACGGCGCAGGGTCTCGAGGCCCCCGCCGTCGTCCTTGTCCTGGGCCCGGCCGGAGCGCTCGGCGATGTTCGAGAGCGCACCGCTGCGAAGCTCGCGGATCACGTCGTCCACGTTCCGGGACTTCGACTCGATGGCCGACGTGCAGGGCCAGCACCCCAGGGAGCGGTACCGCTTCCCCTCTCCCTGGTCGTAGTAGAGCGACACGGTGGGAATGCGCTCGAGCTTGATGTATTCCCAGATGTTCAGCTCGGTCCAGTCGAGCAGCGGGTGGACCCGCACGTGGGTGCCGGGCGCGAAGTCGGTCTTGTAGTAGCTCCAGAACTCGGGGGGCTGGTCGCCGATGTCCCAGTTGGAGGCCCGGTCTCGAGGCGAGAAGTAGCGCTCCTTGGACCGCGACCCCTCCTCGTCGGCCCGCACTCCCACGATCACGCCGGCGTAGGGCTCGGTGTTGTGGTCCTTCTCGTACCGCCCCGCCTCGTGGCTGTAGCGGTAGCGCGGCCAGGAGCCGTCCAGGGTGTGCTTCAAGGCCTCGGTCTTGAGGTTGCGGCAGCAGGTGATCCGGTCGACGTTGCCGTCGGGGAAGGTCTGCTTGGCCTCCAGCGCCTGGCGGTTCTCCCCGTAGATCATGGTCAGATGCCACTCCCGGGTGAGGCGGTCGCGGTACTCGATCATCTCGGGGATCTTGTAGTGGGTGTCCACGTGCACCAGGGGGAAGGGCACGTGGCCGAAGAAGGCCTTGCGCGCCAGCCAGAGGAGCACGGTGCTGTCCTTCCCGATGGACCACAGCATCACCAGGCTCTTGAAGCTCGCGTAGGCCTCCCGGAGGATGTGGATCGAGACGTTCTCGAGTTTCTTCAGGTGCGCGAACTCGCTTCGTTCTTCGACGGACATGGTCGCCTTCGGCTCGGGTGGTGGGTCGGGTTCTCGGGACGGGTCTGTCAGAACTTCCAGAGCAGCGGGATCAGCACCAGGGAGACCCCCATGAACATCACGTTGAGGGGGATTCCAACCTTCAGGAAGTCGCGGAAGCGGTATCCACCGGGGCCGTACACCATCATGTTGGTCTGGTAGCCGATCGGGGTGGCAAAGCTCGCCGACGCCGCGATGGCGATGGCGATGGCGAAGGGCTTGGGGTCCAGGCCCGCCTGCAGCGCCGCCGCCGTGCCGATGGGGAACACGAGGGCCGCGGCCGCGTTGTTCGTGATCAACTCCGTCAGCACGGCCGTCGCCAGGTAGATCGCCGCGAGAAGGCCGACGGGGCCGGTCCCCTCCACCGCCTCGATCAGGAACCCCGCCAGGTAGCCCGCGGCCCCGGTCTTGTCGAGCGCCCGGCTGATCCCGAACGCGGCCGCGATCACGACGACGACGTTGATCTCGATGGAGCGGCGGGCCTCGATGGCCGTCACGCACCGGGTGAGCAGGAGCACCATCGTGGCCGCGATACCCGCGGTCAGCACGTCGAGAACCCCGGTGGCAGCCAGGAGCACCATCCCCGCGAGCGCTCCGACCGAGATGACGGTCTTCCTGCGGTTCAGCGTCGGAGCGTCGGACAGCTTGGAAATCATATAGAAATCGCGGGAGAAGTTCCATTGCTTGAGGAAGTCGTCGCCCGCGAGCAGGAGCAGCGTGTCGCCCGGGCGGAGCACCGTCTGCCCGATCTTCGAGTCGATGCGCTCCCCGTGGCGGTGGATCGCCAGCACCACCGCGTCGTAGCGCGCCCGGAAGCTCCCCTCCTTGATCGTGCGGCTGAGCATGGGCGACGAGTGTGAGACCACGGCCTCCAGGATCCGGCCCTTGCCGCTCTCGAGTAGTTCCCGGTAGCGCTGGTGCTCGTCGCAAGGCACGAGCCCGCGGGTGCGCTGGACGTCCAGGATCGCGTCCGCGTTGCCCGAGAACACCAGGTGGTCACCCGCGTGGATCACGTCGGTGGGCCCCACCGGAACGATCGACTCCCCCTCCCGGACGATCTCCACGAGGAACAGGTTCTCCAGGTTCCGGAGCCCGGCCTGCTCCACCGTGCCTCCGACGAGTGGGCTGCGGGCCTCGACCCGCACCTCCGTCAGGTACTGCTTCCCCCCGGCCTGCAGCCCCTCGGCCAGATCCGGGTTCGCGGGCAGCAGGCGGTAGCCCACGAGGAGCAGGTACCCGACCCCTGCGATCGCGCAGGGCACGCCGACCAACCCCAGTTCGAAGAGCCCGATCGACCCTCCGCCGTTCTCCTGGAGGAGGCCGCTGACGACCAGGTTCGTGGACGTGCCGATGAGGGTGCACACGCCCCCGAAGATCGAAGCGTAGGACAGAGGCAGAAGGAACTTCGAGGGAGGCAGGCGCTTGCGGATGGCCCAGTCGCGCACGGTGGGCGCGAACATGGCGACGATGGGCGTGTTGTTGAGGAACGCGGAGAAGCAGACGACGGGCGCCATGAGCCGCAGCAGCGAGTGGCGCGGCCGCGACCCGTCGCCCATCACCCGGCCGGCAGCCGCCGTGAGCAGGCCCGACGACTGCATGGCGTACGCGACGACGAACAGGATGACCACGGTCATCAGGCCCTTGTTCGCGAACCCCATGAGCGCGTCCTGGGTCGTGAGCACGCCCGACACGTACAGCACGCCGAGCGCGGCGAAAACGATCACGTCCGGCTCGAAGAGCTCGAGGACCAGGGCCACGAGCATCAGGCCGATCACGGCCAGGGTGAAGAGCCCCTCCGGAGTCATCCGATTGCCACCTCCCTCGGTGGGGCCGCACGCGCGCCGGCAAGTTCCGTGACGGGATAGGCCCGGCTCGCCGTGACCTCCACGCCGACCCGGCAGCCGGCCTCCACGCCCCGCAGAAGGCTGCTGCGGCGGGGGAACTGTGCAAAAATGGCCCCCGCCCCGTCAAGCACGGCTTCGACCCGGACCCGGTCGCCCATGGGCGTGACGCGGCCCACCGTCGCCACCCCTTCGGCATCCCGCCAGAACTTGAGGTCGTAGGAGCGCACGACCACCCGCACCCGCCCGCGATCGGCCCGCTCGTCGACCGGCACCCGCAGGGGTCCGACCTCCGCCACACCTCCGCGGGCGACGCCTTCGAAGACGTTCACGTCCCCCACGAACCGCGCGACGAACTCGGTGGCCGGGTCGTCGAGGATCTCCGCCGGCGTGCCCACCTGCTCCAGACGGCCCCGGTGGATCACCAGGACGCGGTCCGCCACGGCGAAGGCCTCGTCCTGGTCGTGGGTGACGAAGACGGAGGTCAGCTGGATCTCGTCGTGGAGCCGCCGGAGCCAGCGCCGGAGGTCTTCGCGGACCTTTGCGTCCACGGCCCCGAAGGGCTCGTCGAGGAGAAGCAGCCGCGGCTGGGGGGCCAGCGCGCGGGCGAGAGCCACCCGCTGGCGCTGCCCGCCCGAGAGTTGGCTCGGGTAGCGCCCGCCGAACCCCTCGAGCCCCACGAGCCGCAGCAACTCCCCCACCCGTTCCCCCGTCTCGCTTCGAGCCACCCCGCGCACCCGGAGGCCGAACGCCACGTTCTCGGCCACGGTCATGTGCCGAAACAGGGCGTAGTGCTGAAAGACGAAGCCCACGCTGCGGGCGCACGGCTGCAGGCGGTCGACGGGCTGCCCGTCCAGCCACACCGAGCCTGCGTCGGCCGTCTCGAGACCCGCGACGATGCGCAGCACCGTACTCTTCCCCCCGCCCGAGGGCCCGAGCAGCGCGGCCAACTCGCCACGGGGGACGTGGAAGCTCACGTCGTCGACGGCTACAAACTCCCCGAATCGCTTTCTCAGCCCCTGCACCCGGATTCCCATCCCCTCACCTCCGCGCCGCGTTGCGCCACCGCTCCATCACGACGAGCACCCCCATGCTCGCCGCGGCCAGGATGAGCGCCATCCCGTAGGCCTCCGGTTCCCGGCGCTCCTCCAGCGCCGAGTAGATGAACGTGGTGGCCGTCTGGGTCCTCCCGGAGATGGCTCCGCCCAGGACCAGGACCGCGCCGAACTCCCCCAGAGCCCTCGCCGCGGTGAGCGTCGAGCCGAAGCCGAGGGCGCCCCGCACATTGGGCAGGGTCACGTGCCAGAAGGTCTGCCAGGGCGACGCCCCCAGCGTCGCCGCCGACTCCTCCTCCGACGGGCCGAGTTCCTCGAGCACGTGGGCCACCTCCCGGACCGTGAACGGCAGCGTGACGAAGAGGGTCGCCAGGACCAGCCCCGGGAACGAGAACACGACCCGCACCGCCGCGGCGCTCAGGACGGGCTCCAGCCATCCGCCCCGGCCGAAGAGGAGGAGGAAGGCGAGGCCGGTCACCACCGGCGAGACGCCCAACGGCAGGTCCAGGACGGCGTCCAGCGCACCGCGGCCCGCGAAGCGCTGGCGCGTCAGCACCAGGGCCGCGAAGACACCGAACACGGCGTTCACCCCGAGGGCGACGGCGGCCAGGACCAGGCTCTGCAGGAACCCTTCCAGCGGCTCCGTGCCGAGCATTCCCGCAAGCACCCGGGGAAGCCCCTCCCCGAGGGATCGTGCGACCACCACGATCAGCGGCAGGAGGAGCATGCACCCAAGGTAGGCGAGCACGGTGCCGGCAAGGACCACGCGGGCCGGCGACCAGCGGGACCCGGCGCTAACCACGCCGGCCTCCGGCGACGCGCTCGCCCCAGCGGATGAGTCCCATCGCGGCGAGCGAGACCCCGAGCAGCACGACGGACACCGCCGCAGCCGTCCCGGACCGGCCCGCCTCGATCTCCCCGAACACGTACACCGGCGCCGTGAGCGTTCGGAGCGGGATGTTCCCGGACGCGACCACGACGGATCCGAACTCCGCCAGCGACCGGGCAAAACCCTGGAGCATGCCGGTTCCGATCGCCGGAGCGAGCGCGGGCAGCGTCACGCGGAAGAACGTCGCCCCAGGCCCCGCGCCGAGGGTCTGGGCCGCCTCCTCCTCGGCCGGGTCGAGTTCCAGGAGCACCGGCTCCACGGAGCGAACCACGAACGGCAGGCTTACGAAGGCCAGGCACAGGAGAACGGCCGGCGGCGCGAAGGCGACGGGGACCCCCCGGGCGCCGAGCCACCCGCCCAGGCCGCCGGCCGGCCCGAAGAGCGCCACGACCACCAACCCCGGCACGAGGGTTGGCAGGGCGAAGGGAAGGTCGATCAGCGCGTCGAGAAACCGGCGCCCCGGCATCGGGTAGCGCACCAGGACCCACGCGGCGGCCGTCCCGAGCAGGCCGTTCACGGCGGTCACGGCCATACTGCAGCCGAGGGTCAAGGCCAGTGCCCGCCCGGCGACCGGCGACGACACGGCTTCCCAGACTCCCCGGGCGCCCAGCCCGGCTGCGTGGTGGACCAGTGCGGCGCCCGGCAGGACCACGAGGACACCCACGTAGGCGCAGACGCCCCACCGGAGCGCGAGGGCGCTTGCGTCCGCCGGCCTCACCGCCCCCCCTCCCGACGGGCCGCGGCCCGCTCGTAGGCCCCTCCGGGCCCGAGGAGCAACGCTACCACCCGCGGCCAGCCACCGAGGTCGCGGATGGTGAAGACACCCGGGACCACGGGGAACGAGGACGCGAATTCGCGCGCCACCGCGTCGTCCACCGGGCGGAACCCGTGCCGAGCGTAGGCGCGCTGGGCCTCGGGGGACTGGAGGAACGCCACGAAGGCGTCGGCGACCTCGAGGGTCCCGTGGCGGTTCGCGTAGGCCTCCACGACGGCCACCGGGTTCTCGATGAGGATCGTGACGGCCGGCACGACGAGGCCGTACTCGCGGCCCGACCGCCGGGCGGCCAGGATTTCGTTCTCGTAGGCAATGACGGCGTCTCCGACACCCTGCTCGAAGGTGATCATGGACTCCCGGGCGCCCTTGTCCATCACGACGACGCGGGCGAGCACCCGCCCGACGAACGCCTCGGCTGCCCGGGGGTCCCCCGCCGGGGCCGAGGTTTCCCCCCGCAGGGCAGCGCCGTACAGCGCCGCGAGGTTCCAGGCGGCGCCCCCGCTGGTCAGGGGGTTTGGGGTCAGAACCTCCACGTCCGGGCGGGTCAGGTCCTCCCAGCCCACGATCCCCTTGGGGTTGCCCGGACGGACCCCGATGACGACGACGGAGCGCGTGACCACGCCGCCCCGGCCGCCCGACGACCACTCGGCGGAGACGAGGCCGGCCTCGACGAGGCGGGTGACGTCGGGCTCGATGGACAGCGCCGCGACGTCCGCCTCGAAACCTGCGGCGATGGCCCGGGACTGCGCGCCGCTTCCGAGATAGGACTCCTCGAAGCGCACGTCCTCGCCGGTGCGGGTCTTCCAGTGCTCACGAAAGGCGGGCAGGATGGCGCTCCCGTACACTTCGCGCGGCGTCGTGTACCCCGCGAGCGTCAACTTCCGTGAGGGGCCGCCTCGTTCCTCCGCGGTCGGCCGACATCCGGCCAGGCCCAACGCCAGGAGGAGAACCCCCGCGACCTCCCAGACACTCCGCTTGCCGGGCACCTCCAGCCTCCTCGCCCCTCGGGACGCACTGCTCTCGGGGCAAGTTCGGCGGAGCAAGAACGGGGCCATCCAGGCCTGTCAATAATCTGGCATGATTCCAATATGTTACAGGATCGAGACGCTGCACATGACACTTTCTATGACATTTGCTCGATCTTATCCAGCAAATTTGATACTATTGTCTCCCTTATGAGCACATTTGACGGGAGCTGGAGGATCGCGTGGATCTAGCGCTCGAGGTCTGGCGGGAGGTGGGGCGACACCTCGAGGTCGGGGAATCGGTGGGGCGCATCTCCGAGCTCCTGCAGCCACGCATTCCCCACGCGACCCTGTCGATTCGCGGCCTGGTCCCCGCAGCGCAGCGGTTGGAGACCCTCGCCGTCGCCGGTCCGGGCGGCCCCGGGTCGGAGGGCGCGGGGCGGGTGGAACTGACCCCCTCGGGATTCATCGCTCTGGAGAACTGGTGCCGCGCCGGAACCGACGTGGGAGAGTGCCTACCCCGGGGGGAGGGTCCCCTGGCGCTCCTGGCCCCTGCCGGCGCGGCGGGCTACGCCCTGGCCGGCGCTCTCGCCTTCCAGGGAACCCCTCTCGGCGCCGTCGTGGTGGCCCGCAGCGCCCGCCCCTTCACGGCGGAAGAACGGGCGCTGCTCCGCCAGCTCCTCGAGCCCCTGGCGGCGAACGTGGCCAACCACCGGAGGCTCCACGAACTGGAGCGCCTGCGGGAGGCGGTGGAGGCGGAGAAGCGGGCCCTCCTGTCGCGCCTGGAGCGCGACGACATCTCCGACGGGATCGTGGGTGGGGAGAGCGGCCTTCGCGAGGTCATGGCGAGGGTCGAGCAGGTCGCCCCCACGGACGTGCCGGTGTTGATCCTCGGGGAGACCGGGAGCGGCAAGGAGGTGGTCGCCCGGGCGCTCCACGCCCGCTCCCGCCGATCCGGCGGCCCCATGGTCCGGGTCAACTGCGGGGCGATTCCCTCGGAGCTCGTGGACTCCGAGCTCTTCGGCCACGAGCGGGGGAGCTTCACGGGGGCCGTGGCGACCCGAAAGGGCTGGTTCGAGCGCGCCGACGGCGGCACGCTCTTCCTCGACGAGATCGGCGAACTCCCTCCCCCGGCCCAGGTGCGGTTGCTCCGGGTGCTGCAGGACGGGATGATCGAGCGGGTGGGCGGGCAGCGCACCCTCACCGTGGACGTCCGTGTGGTGGCCGCCACCAACGAGGACCTGGCCGCGCTGACGGCCCGGGGGGCGTTCCGGCGCGACCTCTGGTACCGGATCGGGGTGTTCCCCCTCCGGCTGCCCCCGCTGCGCGACCGCCCGCAGGACATCCCGGCCCTGGCCGCCCACTTCGCGTGGAGGGCCGGGAAGCGCCTGGGGGCCGGCCCCCTCATCCCCTCGGCCGCGGACCTGGACCGCCTCCTCGCCTACCCCTGGCCCGGAAACGTTCGGGAACTCGCTGCCGTGATCGAGCGGGCGGCGATCCTCGGCGGCGGAAGGCGTCTGGACGTCGCGAACGCCCTGGGCGTCGTCGACGCCCGGGACCCTGCCCTGGCCCCGCGCCCTCCGGCGGAGGAGAGCCCGGCGTGGACGGAATCCCCCCCCGGCCTCGAAACCCTAGCGCAAGCCATGGCCCGCCACATCGAGAGGGCCCTGGAGGCGACGCGGGGGCGGGTCGAAGGCCCCAGGGGGGCCGCACGGCTTCTCGGCATCAACCCGCACACCCTGCGGGCCCGGATGCGAAAGCTCGGGGTGGAGTGGCGTCGTTTCCGCGGGCCCCCTGCCGAGCGTCACTAGCTCCGGCCCGAGAGTCCCCCCAGGGCCTCCCCCGCCCCCCCTTCCGTCAGGATCCGCTCGGCCCGCTCCAGCAGACGGGCGGCGTCTCCCTCCGCCGGGTTCCAGCCCAGGGCAACCACCCTCGCGCGATGGACGCCGGGCAGATCCCGGAGGCGCTCGCCGAGGGCATCGAACGTGCCCCTGTCGGTCTCTTCCAGCACCGCGTACACGCGGTCCCCCACCCGCTCGACCCAGTCGCCGCCCCGGAGCGCCGCCCGCAGGACACGGCAGAGCTGCTCCGGGCTCTCTCCCGGACCCGGCCGGAGCACGAGGAGTCCGAGCCGGCCGTCCCGGCGCCGGGCCGCCCCCATCCGGGACTCCAGCAACGACCGGAGGCGGTCGCGCCCCGCCGGCTCGGCGGAGGGGACCCCCGCCGCCACGCGGTCCACCAGTCCCATGAGCGCCCTGAGCCGCTCCAGCCCTGCCGGCGCATCCGCAGCGCCTTCGTGGAAGAGCGCGAACCGCGCCCCGGGGGGCTGTGGCAGGGGGAATACCCAGAAGGGGCCCGCCGCGGCCGGTTCCGCCGCCCCGCCCACCTCCTGCCAGTTCTCCAGGAGCCGTCGCGCCAGCCCGGGCCGGTCGTCGGAGGGCGGAGCCTGAACCCGCAGGCGCCAGTCCTCCGCGTCCTCCTGGACCTCGAGCAGAGCCCGGACCGCCGGGTCACGCAGGGCCCAGGCGTTCAGGGCGTCCCGGAGGTCCCCGCCCTTCGCCCGGGACTCCAGGATGGCCTCCACCCCCGCCAGGAGGTCGGGGCCGCTTCGCACGGACGTTGAGACGCCCACCCCGGCCTCTCCCCCGGGCGCCGGGGCCGCCGCGGGTGTGCTCCCCGGCCGAACTCCGGTGCCGGGCCGCCGCCCGACCTCCTCCCACAACTCCTCGAGGACCGGTTCGGTGAGGGGCCGCCGCACGGTCCTGCCCGGCAGGGCCCCCCGCTCGGCCCCGGCCTCGCAGACCCAGGCGATCCGCACGTCGGGGCTCGCCCCCCGCACGCGGGACGCGTACCACGAAGGGGCGGACGGCACCGCATCGGCCGCGCAGAGAAAGACCGGGAAAGGCCGGACCCGGAAGAGGTCCAGGGCCGCGTAGGCATCGGGAGCCGCCACCACGTCCGCCCCCCGGCGGCGCAGGAAGGCCGCGGCGAAACGCTCCTCCTCGGGGCGGGGAAGGAGCAGGAGCACCGGTATCGGGTCCGCGCCGGAAGGGATGTCCGGCCCCAGGAGCGCGCGGCGCTCCTCGTCGGTGAGCAGGGCGCGGGGAGAAAGGGAGGCGCTCACCGCGGCCAGCCCCGGCTGTCCGCGCCGGCCTTCATCCCTGGGCCCGGTCGTAGCGGGAGAAGACCATGGTGAAGGTCGCCCTCCCCTGGGTCAGGGAGCGCAGGTCCGTGGAGTAGCCGAACATCCTGCGCAGCGGCACGAGGGCCTCGATCTCGGTGGTGCCCCGCCCCGCCGTCATGCCCTGCACCTCGCCCCGGCGGGCGTTGAGGTCGCCGAGCACCTCACCCACGTTCTCCTCCGGCGTCACCACGTCCACGCGCATCAGGGGCTCCAGCAGCACCGGGCCGGCAGCCTGGCACGCCTCCCGGAACGCCTGGTTCGCGGCCACCTTCACCGCCATCTCGCTGGCCGTGGCCTCGTCGGCCTCCAGGCGGGTCACGTAGGCGCGCACGTCCTCCACGGCGTGCCCCTCGAGCACCCCGCTCAGCAGCGCCTCCCGTACCCCCCCGAGCACCGCTTCGGCCAGGGGTTGGGGGACCCCCGGGGAACCCTCGGCGAACTCCACGTGGTTGCCGTCGCCCCGGCTTCCCGCCTCGACCCGCACGCACACCGCCGCCCGGTGCCTCTTCTCGCCCAGGGTCCGGTCGAACTCCGCGTGCCCCTCGGCCGCACCCGCCACGCTCTCCTTGTACACCACCTGGGGCTTGCCCACGTGGACCGGGACGTTGAAGTCGTCCTCCATCCGCCGGACGAGCACCTCCAGGTGCAGTTCGCCCATGCCCGAGATCAGGGTCTGCCCGGTCTCCTCGTTCACCTCGTGGCGGAAGGAGGGGTCCTCCTCCCCCAGGCGTTCGAGGACCTCCACCAGCTTCTCCTCGTCCTGTCCCCGCTGCGGTTCGACGGCCACGCTGATCACCGGGGTGGCGAAGGCGATCGTCTCCAGGAGCAGGGGGTGGTCCTGGTCGCAGAGCGTGTCGCCGGTGACCGTCCACTTGAGTCCGGTCAGGGCGACGATGTCGCCCACCAGGACCTCTTCGGTACGGTCCTTCTTGTCCGCGTGAACCCGGAGGATTGCGGCGGGCTTCTCCACCCGGCGCCGCGTCGCGTTGTAGAGCCGTCCCCCCCGATACGCGCCCGAATAGGCGCGGACGTAGGTCAGCTTGCGCCCCGGCTCCTGCTGAATCTTGAAGGCGAGGGCCGCGAACGGCGCCCCGAGGTCCGCCTCCCGCCACTCGTCGGCCCCCGTCTCCGGGTGGACCCCGTGCACCGGCGGGACCTCGAGGGGACTCGGAAGGTATTCCACGACGGCGTCCAGGAGCATCTGCACGCCCTTGTTGCGGAGGGCCGCGCCGCTCAGCACGGGCACAATCCGGTTCTCCAGGGTCAGCCGGCGGACGACCGGGCGCAGGGCGTCGGCCCCGGGCCATCGGCCCTCCAGGTAGGCCTCGGCCACCCCGTCGTCGAAGTCGCCGAGAGTGCCGAGCAGGGCCTCCCGCCCCCGCTCCAGGAGGGCCAGTTCCTCCCCTTCGGGGGCCCGCCGGACGGGGTGGGCACCCTGGTCCGACTCCTCCCAGGTCACCGTCTCCCCGGCGAGGAGGTCCACACAGGCGCGAAACTCCGACTCGCTGCCGACGGGAACCGCCAGGGGGACGGGACGCGCCCGGAGCTTGGCCTCCAGACTCCCGACGCTGGCCGTGAAGTCGGCTCCGACCCGGTCCATCTTGTTCACGAAGCACAGCCGCGGCACCCGGTAGTGCTCCGCCTGGCGCCAAACGGTTTCGGTCTGGGGCTCCACGCCGGAGACCGCGTCGAGCACCACCACCGCGCCGTCGAGAACGCGCAGGCTCCGCTCCACCTCGATGGTGAAGTCCACGTGACCCGGCGTGTCGATCAGGTTGAGCTCGTGCCCCTTCCACTCCACACGGGTCGTGGCCGCGGTGATCGTGATGCCGCGTTCCTGCTCCTGCTTCATCCAGTCCATCACGGCCTGGCCGTCGTGGACCTCCCCGATCTTGTGGGTTCGCCCCGTGTAGTACAGGACGCGCTCGCTGATGGTCGTCTTCCCCGCGTCGATGTGGGCGAAGATCCCGAAGTTGCGAATCCGGTTGAGTCTCCGGAGTTCCGACATGGTCGTGGCCCTCTCAGTTCGCGCCCGACGTCCACCGGGGGTCGGCTCCAAGGGGTTCGGAGATCTTCACGTGGCCCGCCAGGGTGTCCCGCTCCTCTCCCCCGACGAGGATCTGGACGGCGCGGACCCCCGGCACGTTCTCGGCCAGGGTGTGGACCAGGGCGAACACCGTCAGCACCTCTCCCGAAGCGCCGCCCGGCTCGAAGGTGGTCAACTCCGGGTCGAAGTCGAGAACCGCCACCCCGTCCTCCCCGAGGTACGCGCCCTTCAGCCGGGCTCCCTTGGGGAGCACGGGCGCACCGTCGCCCCGCGGCCCCTCGGCCAGCGCCTGCACGAGGGAGTGCATGGCCGAAACCGCGTCCGTGGCGCCCCCCAGCCGTCGGCGTTCCGGCACCAGCCGGCTCCACCGGGGATCTGCGAAGTACAGGGTGAACTCCCGCCCCAACTCCCCGCGCAGAGCCCGCGGAAGGAGTCGCTCCACCGTGTCTTTGTCGAGGCTACCGCGCCCCAGGACCAAGTACCCGGCGCCCGCCGCGACGAGGAGGACCCCCAGCACCCACGGCCAGGCCCTCCGCCCCCGCCCTTCGCGGGCGCGGCGCCTCAACGCCCGTCGCCTCGAGGGCTGCGTCGGCTGCTGGGGTTCACCGGACATCGTCACCTCCCGTCCAAAGCGGCCGACACTGTATCACAGCGCTTCGCGCCCGCACGAGAACCCGCGCGCCCGACGGCGCCCGTCGCTTCCAGCCGCGGGAGACGACCGCAGGGAGGACCCGGCGTTGGCCGCAGGCCCGCCGTCCGGTAAGATGCCCCTTTCCCCCCATCCCCGAGGTTCGGATGCTGCCCCAGGACACCGAGACTTCGCGACTCTTCACGCGCCTGCTCGACATCGTGGAGCGTTTGCGGGCGCCGGACGGGTGCCCCTGGGACCGGGAGCAGACCTCCCGAACGATCGCACCCTACCTGGTGGAGGAAGCCCACGAGGTGCTCGAGGCCGTGGAGGCCGACGATCCCGCCGCCGTGTGCGAGGAACTCGGCGACATCCTCCTCGAGGTGGCGCTCCTCGCCCAGATCGCACGGGAGGAGGGCCGGTTCACGGTGGCGGAGTCGCTTCGCGCCATCTGCGACAAGCTCGTCCGCCGCCACCCCCACGTCTTCGGCGGGGAGACCTGCGCCGACGCCCAGGCGGTCAAGGTGTCCTGGGCCCGGATCAAGGCCGAGGAGAAGCGGGGACGGGGGGCCCTGGAGGGCGTGCCCCGGCGGCTGCCGGCCCTGCATCGGGCCCGGCGCATCTCCGAGAAGGCGGCCGGGGTGGGGTTCGACTGGGCCGACCCCGCCGGCGTCCTGGACAAGGTGGAGGAGGAGATCGACGAACTCCGGGGCGCCATCCGGGCCGAAGACCGCGGACGGGTGGAGGAGGAACTCGGGGACCTCCTGTTCGCCCTGGTGAACCTGGGGCGCCACCTCGGGGTCGACGCGGAGGGCGCCCTCCACCGCACCTCGGAGAAGTTCCTGCACCGCTTCGCCCACGTCGAGGGAGAACTCACCCGCCGGGGCCGGCACCCCTCGGAGGCGACCCTCGACGAGTTGGAGACCTTGTGGCAGGAGGCGAAGCGGGGGTCAGCGCCGAACGAACCGGCGCCCGACCAGGGCGGCGACGCGGGAAGCGTCGGGCAACCCCAGAAACCTCCCCGCGAGGAGGTATAGCGCAGCCCCCCCGACGACGAGGATCGCGAGCGCCGCCGCGGCTCCGAGCCCCCCCCGCTCCCACGGGACCCACCACGCCCCCGTTCCCACCGCGGCCGACATCACGGCGGTTGCGCCGACCATGCGCCCGAGGGCCGAGCGCGCCCGGCGAAACCCGATGGAGCCCACTCGGCGGTTCAGGTGCCGCATCAGGTAGGCCAGGTTGAAACCGCTCGAGACGGCGGTGGCGAGGGCCAGGCCCGCGTGCTGGAGGGGGATCATGAGCAAGAGGCTCGCGCCGAGGTTCACCCACAGCGACCAGAACGCGGCCTTCACGGGCGTCGCGGTGTCCTGCAGCGCGTAGAACGCCGGAGCCACGACCCGCACGCACGCGACGGGCAGCAGCGCCAGGGCGTAGGCGACCAGCGCCTGGGCGGTGGCCCGCACCATGGCCGCGTCGAAGGCTCCCCGCTGGAGCAGCACCGACAGGATCGGCTCGGCGAGGATCACCAGACCCGCGGTGGCCGGGAGGATGACGAAGGCGGTCATCCGCAGGGTCTCGGTCAGGGTTCCCCGAAATCCTTCGGCGTCGTCGCGGGCGGCGAGCCGGCTCAGGCTCGGCAGGCTCGCCGTGCCCAGGGACACCGCGAACACCCCGAGGGGCAGTTCGAAGAGACGGTCGGCGTAGTAGAGGTACGACACGCTCCCGTCGGGCAACCAGGAGGCCAGGAAGGTGGAGACCAGGAGGTTGATCTGGTACACGGCCACGCCGAAGACCGTGGGCCCCATCAACCGCAGGATCTTCCCGATGGCCGGGTCGCGCCACCGCACCTCCGGGCGGTACCGGAACCCCGTCCTGCGCAGGGCCGGCCACTGGAGTGCCAGTTGGAGGAGCCCCCCCAGCAGCACCCCGTACCCGAGGCTCCGGATCGGCGGCGAGGTCCAGGGGGAGAGGACGAGCACACACCCGATCATCGCCAGGTTGAGGGCCACGGGAGCCAGGGCCGGGTAGGCGAACACACCGCGGGCGTTGAGCATGCCCCCGGCGAGCGCGGTGAGGCCGATGAAGCCGATGAAGGGGAATACGATGCGGGTCAGCGTGACCGTGAGTGCGAACTTGGGGGGGTCCTGCAGGAAGCCCCAGGCCGTGAGCCGCACCAGGAGGGGTGCCGCGACGATCCCGAGCACGGTTACAACGGTCAGGACCGCAGCCAGCAG
>CAZJSF010000024.1:0-21664 GCA_964548515.1 uncultured Thermodesulfobacteriota bacterium | reverse complement strand
AGGGCGAAGAAGCCCGCGCAGGTTCCGATGGAGGAGAGGAACAGGTCGAAGGGGGAGGGCCCGGATCCTGCGCCTCCCTTCGCGGCGGGCTGGTCCGTGTGAATCGTGAATCCCTTGTAAGCCGCGTCTACGGCAACCCCTCCGGGAAACGAAATCTCCATCGGCATGACGACGCTCCTCGCTTCGGGTTGGACCCAGTCTACCGCGGTTGGATGCTCCCGGGGGACGAAAGGTTGCGGCCGGGACGCCGTGCGGTCGACGCGTGGTTCAGAAGGGCCGGACCCACGCGAGGCCGGCTGCCCCGCGACTTGCCCACGGGATCAACCCCGAGGCCTCGGTGCCGTCCCCGGGACGGCGTGCGACCCACAGGCCCATCGCCGTCCCGATGGCCGCGCCGGTCACCACGTCGGTGGCCCAGTGCTCGTCGTCGTGCACGCGGGACGCGGCAACCAGGGCGGCCAGCGGGTAGAGCACCCACCCCGACCGCGGAAGCCGCTCCGCGGTCACGGACGCGAGGGAGAAGGCGAAGGCCGCGTGCTGGGAGGGGAAGGACCCCCTGGACCCGTCGAGGCTGCCGTGGAAGGGGTCGAGGGAACCGCTTCCGCGATCCCGGTCGGGACGCGAGCGCCCCACGGATATCTTCAGTCCCCCCACGACCACGGCAGAGAAGAGCGCGGCCTCGGCCATTTCGAGGCCTGCTTCCCGCACCGCGGGGCTGGCTGCCAGGAGCCCCCCGAGATAGGTCGTGGCGACGAGAGCTCCTCCCCATCCCAGGGGGTCTCCCCCGCCGCGAACCACTCGGGACAGGTCCCGGGTGAACGAACTGCGGGCCCCCAGCACTTCGTCCCGCACATCCTCGTCCGCCAGTGTGAGGGCCGCGGCGGCCCCGGCGATCGCCCCGAGGCGGATCCACTCGGTGCGTCCCCACCGGAGGGGCGCTTTCGGCAAGGCGATGGCATCGTCCGAGACCCGGCGGATGTCCGAGCCGATCGTCTCGCCGGGCGGGGCGCCGCTCGTCGCCGTCGCGAGGGTGGACGAACCGAAGACCAGCCCGAGGGCGAGGCAAGTTGCGAGGAGGATCCGTCGCGGAGACGGGCCGGCGGGTGCGGAGGTCACGGGGTGTGGGCTCGCCGGCGCGAGAGGACGTCTCGGACTCGTTCCAGGAGTTCCGAGACCCGGTAGGGCTTCTTGAGGAATCCCGCCAGACCGGAGCCCGCGAAGCGGGAGGTGGCGTCCCCTTCGTCGTAGCCGCTGGTGAGGATCACCGCCACGTCGCGTCTCAGGCGCCGGAGTTCCCGGAACGCTTCTTCCCCTCCCATGCGCGGCATCGTCATGTCGAGCAGCACCAGGGACACCTCCGCGGAGCGTTCCCGGAATACCCCCACCGCTTCCTCTCCGTCGGAGGCGGTGATCACCCGGAATCCCGATCCTTCCAGTATGGAGCGTGCGACGTCGCGCACCGCGGGGTCGTCGTCGGCGACGAGGACCGTCCCTTCCCCGGGGACCGGTGGGGCGGCCACGGCCGACGGGGTGTCGCCGGGCGCCTGCTCCCGCCTTGCGGGGAAGAGCACGCGGAAGCGGGTGCCCTGTCCCGGACTGCTCGATACCCGGAGGGTACCCCGATGTCCGCGCACGATGCCGAGAACCGCGGCGAGGCCGAGTCCTCGGCCCGCCACCTTGGTCGTGAAGAAGGGGTCGAAGATGCGTTGCAGGGTAGACGCGTCCATCCCCGCTCCCGTGTCGGACACCTCCAGGTAGACGTAGCGTCCCTCGGGGAGTTCCTCGCCCAGGGCGCACCCGCGGAGGTACTCGCGATCCGCCTCCATGACGCCGGTGGCGACCGCTACGGTTCCCGTGCGCCCTTCCAGGGCCTCGGATGCGTTGGTGATGAGGTTCATCGCCACCTGGCGAAGCTGGCTCGGGTCGCCTTCGATCGCCGGGAGTCCGTCGGCCGGATCGAAACGGAGCGTGGTCTTCTTGGAGATCACGGTTGCCAGGAGGTGCCCCATCTCGTCCACGAGGCGGTTGAGGTCGATGGGCTCCACGACGAAGCGGCCCTTGCCCGAGTAGGCGAGCATCTGGTTCGTGAGTTCCGCCGCGCGCACGGCGGCCGTCTCGATCCTCTTGACGTACTCGCGCCCGGGGGATTCGGGTGGCAGCTGCATCAGCGCGAGATCCGCGTTGCCCAGCACACCCATGAGCAGGTTGTTGAAGTCGTGGGCGATGCCGCCCGCCAGTACCCCGAGGCTCTCCAGTTTCTGGGCTTGCTGGACCTTGGTCTCGAGCCGGCGCTTCTCCTCTTCCGCCTTCCGGCGCTCGGTCAAGTCGGCGAACAACGCGGCCATCTCGTCCGGCGCGGTCTGGAACGCGTGTACTTCGAAAGATCCCTTGATGACGCCGTCGTCGTAGTCGATCTGCAGGTTCCTCCACGGGTCGCCGTGGCGCGCCGCCCGTCGGTAGGCGCCGGGCACCTCCGTCCCGACGACCGCCGGGAAGGCGTCTTCGATCGCCATGCCGCAGAAGCGGGAGTGATCGACGCCGAGCATGCGGTCGGCCGCTGCGTTGGCGCCGACGAACACCAACCGCCCGTCGGGGGCCAGGCGATACATGTGAATCCCCAAAGGGGAGGCGTCCACCACGTTGCGGAAACGCCTCTCGCTCTCCAGCAGGGCGGCCGCGGTGCGCCTCTGTTCCGTCACGTCGTTCGCGAGGACGACCTCGGCCGGCCTCCCCTGGAACGACAGCGTGTGGGAGGTGATCTCCACCTCGATCACCGTTCCGTCCTTCTTCCGGTGCCTCCACACCCCGGCCTCGTCCAGGCCCGAGGTCACCCGGGCCACGTTTTCGAGCAGGGCAGGGACGTCCTCGGAGGGGCGGATGTCCCGGATCGTCATGGAAAGGAACTCGTCCCGCCCGTACCCGTAGCGGGCCACGGCGGCGTCGTTGACGTCCAGGAAGGCGAGGGTCTCGAGATCGTAGACCCACATGGGCTGCGGGTGGCTGGCGAAGAGTGCTCGATATCGCTCACCGCTCTCCCGCAGGGTCTCCTCGGCCCGCTTCTTCTCCGTGATGTCGCGCCCGACGCCGACGATGGAGACCACGCGTCCCCCCGCGTCTCGCACCGCCTTGTCCGCCCACGCGAGCCATCGCCACCCGTGCCGGGTCAGGGCCCGCTGCTCCAATTGGCACGCGTAGGGTTCCCGGTACAGTGCCTCCATGGCCCGGGCGGTCTCCTCCCGGTCCTGCTCGTGGACCAGGGGCAGGAAGACCTGCCCCAACAGTTCTTCCTCGGTCTTACCGAACAGTTCGCAGTAGCTCGGGCTGACGAAGAGGAAGCGGCCGTCCAGGTCGACCTTGACGACGAGATCCGTCTGGTTCTCGACCAGGAGCTTGTAGCGTGCCGCCAGGTCTTCGGCTGCGCGGAGTCGTTCGAGGCAGTCGCGGAGGAGGCCTTCCGGGTCCGGGGCGCCTGGGTCGTGGGACATGGTCTTTCCGTCCGACGTGGGAGGGCGAAACGCGGCCTCGATCCTATCGACTCGGGACCGCCGATTCGTGAAGCCGGGCTCGGACCGGCGACCCGGCACTTGCGGGGAGGAACGATGCCAGGAGTCGAGCGGAGGTGTCCAGCCCGAAGCGCCGGAGCGGGGAGGGAGCGGACTCCCTGGCAGTAGGGGGGAGATGTCAGGCGGTCCGGCCCGGGCTCCAGTCGATCAGGGGGCGGACCGACTCCACGTCGAAGAACACGGCGTAACGTACCCGGGCGGCCGCCGTCTCCCCGGCGCGGGCCCGGATCTTCTCCTTGATCGCGTCCAGGTTGGCGCCCTCGCTTTCCATGACGCGTACGCGCAGGTAGAGGCGCGTGCCCTGCGTCTTCATGGGGTCCTCGTGGGGCAGCACGCTCAGGAACACGGCCCGGCCCGTCGCCAGGAGATTCTGGGCGGTCCTCGTGTCGGCTAGCCCCATCACCAGGGTCAGGTCGTCGGGCATGTACGGTGACCCGAACACGGCGGCATTCGGTTCTCCCTCCCGGTTGGTTGTGGCCATCACGCCCACCCGGCGGGGGTCGTTGACGAGGTCGCGGACGCTGTGGCTGCTCATCGCGGGTCTCCTGTGGGTCTCACGCCTTCTTCGTGCCGTTCTTGCGGCCGGGGGGACGCGGCGCCCTCTTCCTCCGAGCCGGAGGGGACGAGGGCTCCTCGGCCTTGCTCCGCCTTCCCGTCGCGGAGGCGTCCAGGGCTGCCAACACCTTCTCCGGGGTCACCGGCATCTCGGTGAAGCGGACTCCGACGGCGTCGTAGATCGCGTTGAGGATCGCCGGGATCACCGGTTGGATCGGTCCTTCCCCGGACTCCTTGGCCCCGTAGGGGCTCTCGGGGTCGTAGCTCTCCACGATGTGCGTCCGGATCTGGGGGATGTCGGCGATCGTCGGCACCTTGTAGTCGTGCAGGTTCGGGTTGAGCAGACGCCCGTCCCGCCCCACCTTGAGCTCCTCGAAGAGCGCCTGGCCCATCCCCATCACGATGGAGCCTTCGACCTGCCCCTCCACGCTCGTCGGGTTGATGGCCTGCCCGCAGTCCCCCGCCTCCCAGTACCGGACCACGCGGACCTCTCCGGTTTCCGTGTCCACGTCCACCTCGGCCACCTGAGCCGTGAACCCGTAGGTGGGGCTGTGGCCGATGTTGGCGCCCTTGAACGTCCCGGTCCGGCGCGGGGGGGTGTAGTCTCCGGTCGCGGTGAGAGGGCCGTGGGAGTCGATGTACTTGTCCACCGCCTCCCAGAAGCCGAGCCGCTTCTCGGGTTCGAACACCGAGTAGACCTGGCCGTCCCCCGCGGCGAGCTGCTCCGGGCGGCACCCGAGGTGCACGGCGACCACGGGCCGCAGCTTGTCGAGAATCCGGTCGGCCGCGTTGCACACGGCGGATCCGGCTGCCACGGTGACCCGGCTCGCGAAGCTCCCCAGGTCGAACGGCGCCAGCTTCGTGTCGCCGCTGATCACGTGGACCTGGTCGAAGGGCAGGCCGAACTTCTCGGCCGCCATCATCCCCAGAACCATGTCCGAACCCTGGCCGATGTCGGTGGCGCCGCAGTACACGGTGACGCCGCTCTCGGTGTCCACCCGGATCAGGGCCGAGGAGTGGGGCTTGTACGACATGTAGAGCGTGTAGGCGGTGCCGGAGATGTAGTACCCGCCGGCGAGCCCGACGCCCCGGCCGAAGGGGAGTTTCCGGTGCTTCTCGAGGTATCCGGAGTTCTCCACGACCTGGTCGAGGCACTTGCGGTACTCGCTGTGGCGCACGACGACGCCGCTCGCAGTCGTGTGGCTTCCTCCGATCGCGTTCCTCTTCTTGAGTTCATGGGGGCTCATGCCCAGGTCGACGGCGATCTGGTCGAGGAGCGTCTCCATGGCGAAGCGGGGCTGCACTCCCCCCAGGCCGCGCATCGCCCCGCAGGTCGGCTTGTTCGTGTACACCCGCCGCCCCCGGAAGCGCACGTTCTCCACCTTGTAGGGGAGGTGGAGCATGGCCGCCGTGTAGAAGAGGATCACCACGCCCCAACCGCCGTAGGCGCCCCCGTCCATGGTCCCGTCGTACTCCAGTGCCTGGATGACGCCCTCCCGGTCCACCCCGATCTTCATCCGCATCTCGATGGGGTGCCGCCCGCGGTGCTGCAGGAACACCTCCCGCCGAGAGTACGCGACCTTCACGGGGCGGCCCGACTTGCGGGCCAGGAGCGCGGCGATCAACTCGTTGTTGGAGGTCTCCCCCTTGCCGCCGAAACCGCCGCCCACGGCGGGGACCTGGACCTGGATCTTGCCCATGGGCATCCCCAGGACCCGGGAGAGGGTTCGGTGTAGGTAGTGGGGGACCTGGGTGCCCGACCAGATCGTGAGCTCGCCGTTGGTGTCGAAGCGTGCCACGGCGCAGTGGGGTTCCATGAAGACGTGGTTCACGTAGCTGGTGCGGAACGTCTTCTCCAGCACGTAGTGCGACCGCGCGAAGGCGTCGTCCACGTCCCCGAAGTCCTGGTCGGCCTGGTAGGCGATGTTCCCGTACTTGTTGCCTTCGTGCAGCGGGACCGCGCCCGGGGCCAGCGCCTCCTCGGGCGTCGTGTAGACGGGCAGGGGTTCGTACTCCACCTCGATCAGGTCGAGCGCCTTCTGCGCGATGTCGGGGTCGGTGGCCGCCACCGCGGCCACCGGTTCCCCGTAGAAACGGACCTTCCGGTACGCCAGGGCGTGCTCGGTCGGCATCTGGGGAACGATCCCGTAGGGGATCGGGGCTTCCTCTCCCACCACCACCGCCTTGACGCCCGGAAGGGCCTCCGCCCGGGTGACGTCGATGCGACGGATCACGGCATGGCCCAGGTCCGCCCGCTTGATTCGTCCGTGGAGCATGAGGGGCAGTTGTATGTCGTCCGCGTACTGGACCTCGCCCTTGGCCTTGGCCGGGGCGTCCTTTCGGACCACGCTCGTCCCCACCACCTGGAAGCGTCGATCACCCACGGCTCGACTCCTTTCCCGCCAGGCGGGCCGCGTGCTGGACCGCCTCCAGGATCTTCACGTAGCCGGTGCAACGGCAGATGTTGCCCGCGAGGCCCGCCTGGATCTGGTCGGCCGTGGGGTTGGGCACCCGGTCCAGCAGCGCCTTGGCCGAGAGGATCATCCCCGGGGTGCAGAAGCCGCACTGGATCGCCCCGGTCTCGACGAAGGCCCGCTGCACGGGATGGAGCTCCCCCTGCGCGGCGAGTCCCTCGATCGTCGTGACCTGCCGCCCCTCGCAGGACAGGGCGAGGGTGAGGCAGGCGAGCACGGGTTCGCCGTCCACCAGCACGGTGCACGCCCCGCAGTCCCCGATGCCGCAGCCCTTCTTGGTCCCCGTCAGGCCGATCCGCTCCCGGATCACGTCCACCAGGAAGTCCGTCGGGGCTACCGGGACCTCGAACTCCTCACCGTTCACGTGGAGGGTGACCAGGGTCTTCATGCCGACTCCCTCCCCCGGATCTCCCCGGCGCACGCCTCCAGGGCCCTCTTGACCAGAACGGCCACCATCCGCTTGCGGTACGCGGCCGACGCGCGCACGTCGTCGATGGCCCGGGCCTCCTCGGCGGCGAGACGTCCGGCTCGTTCGAAGAAATCGGGGTCCGGCTTCTCCCCGGCCAGCTGCTGCTCCGCCGCGGTCGCCCGGTACGGGATCGGCCCCACCGCACCCAGGGCGATCCGCACGGCAGCGACCCTTTCCCCCCGGGCGTCCAGTTCCAGGTAGCACCCGACGTTGACCATGTCGATCTCCATCGCCCGCCGGAGTCCGCGGAATCGGTAGGAGACCGCCGCGCGGGGGGGGAGGGGAGGCAGATGAAAGGCCTTCAGGTACTCCCCCGGTTCCAGGGCGGTCTTTCGGTAGGCGAGCCAGAATTGGTCGATCGGAAGCCGTCGCTCCCCGCCTTCCCTGGCCAGGGTCGTCTCGGCTCCGTGGGCCAGGAGAACGGGTGGCGTCTCCGCCGAAGGCGAGCCGTGGCAGACGTTCCCCGCCATCGTGGCCATGTGGCGGACCTGGGAGGAACCGAGTTGCGCCGCCGCGTAGGCAAGGGCGGGCGCCCGGTCCAGCATGAGGGGGTCGACCTCGATCCGGGCGACCTTGGTTCCCGCCAGGATGGTGAGGCCGCCGTCCGGGCCGGGTGAGATCCCCTGAAGCTCCGGGAGGCTTCCGACATCCACGATGCGCCGGGGCGAGAGGAGGTTCTCCTTGACGAGAACCAGGAGGTCGGTCCCCCCGGCAAGGATGTGGGCCTCGGCCCCGTGGCGGGCCAGGATGCCCTCGAACTCGCGAAGGCTCGTGGGTCTCAGGTACTCGAACGGTTCCCGGTGCATGGTCGTCCTCCCGGCGGGCACAGGCACGGTCAAATTAGCAAGAAGCGCGCCGCCCATCCGCAGCCGTCGGGCCGGGGTCGGTCAGGCGTCTAGCCGCCCTGCTCGGTGAATCGTTACCTCGCCGTGACCGTGGACGGTGAAATCCCGCCAGGTTGCGAGTCGGCGACCCGGCGATAGGATGGAGCCCCCGTCGGCCCCCGAGTCGAGAGGAGTAGGACGATGGCGCACCGCATCGAGCAGGACACCATGGGACCGGTGCCGGTGCCGGCAGAGGCGTTGTGGGGAGCGCAGACCCAGCGCGCCCTGGAGAGCGGGATCCGCTGGGGGCGGGTGCCGTGGCCCGTGGTGGCCGCACTCGTCCTCGTGAAGAAGGGGGCCGCCCGGGTCAACGGGGAACTCGCGCTGATCCCCGCGTCCGTGGCGGAGGCGATCCAGCGGGCCGCCGACGAGGTTCTCGGCTCGCAGGAGGAGGAGCACTTCCCCCTGTCCCCGTTCCAGACGGGCTCGGGCACCTCGACCAACATGAACGTCAACGAGGTGTTGGCGAACCGCGCCAGTGAGTTGCTCGGCGGCCGTCGGGGCGAGAAGCGGCCCGTGCACCCGAACGACCACGTGAACCGCTGCCAGTCGAGCAACGACGCCTTCCCCACGGCGCTGCACCTGGGTGCCGCCCGCGCGATCCGGGACGAACTGCTCCCCGCTGCGGAGCGCTTGCAGGAGACCCTCGAAGCCAAAGCGGGAGCCTTCGCCCGGGTGGTCAAGCTCGGACGGACCCATCTGATGGACGCCGTACCCGTGACCCTCGGCCAGGAGTTCGGAGGGTACGCGCGTCAGATCGCCCTGGGACGCGAGCGGGTGGAACTGGCCCTGCAGGGTCTCCTGGAACTGCCCCTGGGAGGCACCGCCGTGGGAACCGGGCTCAACGCCCACCCCGAGTTCGCCCGGCGGACGATCGCATGGCTCGCCGAGACGACCGGCATCCCCTTCCTGCGTGCGGGGGACGCCTTCGAGGCCCAGGGGGCTCGGGACGCCTGCGTGTCCGCCAGCGGGGCCCTGCGCGGCGTCGCCGTGTCCCTCGGAAAGATCGCGAACGATCTGCGTTGGATGGCCTCCGGTCCCCGCGGAGGCCTCGCGGAAATCCGCCTTCCGGAACTCCAGCCGGGTTCTTCCATCATGCCGGGCAAGGTGAACCCCGTGGTCCCCGAGGCGGTCCTCCAGGCAGCGGCCCAGGTGGTGGCCAACGACCTCGCCGTGGTGCAGGGCGGCCTCGGTGGCGTCCTCGAACTCAACCTGATGATGCCCCTCCTCGCGAGGAATCTCCTCGAGTCCGTCGCCCTCGTCGCCGGTGCCTGCACGCTGCTGGCCGACCGTTGCGTGTCCGGAGTCGAGGCCGACCCGGAGCGGTGCCGGGAGCTCGTGGAGGGGAGCCCCGCCCTCGCCACGCCCCTGGCGAAGGTGGTTGGCTACGACGCGGCGGCGAAGGTGGTGGCCGAGGCGCGACGGAGGCGGGTGTCGCTGCTGCGCGCGGCCATCGACCTCGGGATCGCCCCGGAGGAGGAGTTGAGGAGGCTGCTGGACCCGGAATCGATGCTTCACCTTCCCCCTCCCCCCTAGCGGTCTGGCGCGGCCCTTTCCCGGCGGCGTTGACAGCGGGGTCGGGGCCGTCGTGAAATGCTCCGAAGAACGCCCCGAAGACCGCTCCGGAAGAATCTCCTTGCGACGATCCATTCCGCTTCTGTCCCTTTTCCTCCTGTCCGCTTCCCTGGGGACGCCAGGCGCCTCGCCGGCCCTCGCCTCGCCGGCGGCCGACAGGGGGCGCTTGAGCCTCGCGTGGGACGCCCACGAGGCTGGGCTCTTCGAGGAGGCCCTGGGGTACCTGGCCGACGTCCCCATCGGCTCCGAGGTCGGGGCGGAGGCCGCGTGGCTGCGGGCGGAGTGCTTCTACGACCTGGGGCGGTACGATGACGCCGTGAGGGCGCTCGACGGGGTCGTGCTGATCCGTGACGACGAGCGCCGGGAGTTCCTGGCGGACGTCTTCTGGGGCTGGGCCTGGGACGAGACCGCCCGCGGCCGGTGGGCGGAGGTGGTCCGCATCCTGGATCGCGGTCTCGAACTGGTGCCCGGCGACGGGACGCTGGAGGCCCTCCGGGAGGCTTCGCGGTTTCGGGGGGAACTCGCGCGGGCGCTCGAGGCGGGCGAGGACCGGCTGCCATCCGGCGAACGGGTGTCCGTGCGGCCCGCGGGTTCGCCCCCCCGTGGGGCCGACTGGGTGCGGGCGCACCCCTGGGCGGGGATTTCCCCCTGGCTTCCCGAGGCCACCTTGGAGGACTGGATGCCCGGACTCGCGGACCGGCTGGCGAGGACGGGGGAGGTTCTCTGGGTCCTCCTCCCGCAGGCCGCGCTGACGCATGGGGTGGGCACCGCGGCTGCACGGAAGGGGCTGGGCTTTGCCGAAGACGCCACCGGGTATCGGGTCACCCGGGGGAGCGAGACGGTCCGCCTCCTCACCGCGGAGTGGCGTTTTCGAGCCGGCGTCGAGGGTCTGGGGATCGCGGGGGCCGCCCTGTTCGCGGTGGCCCGGGCCGAGGAGGATCTCTCCGCCCGGGAGGAGGTGTCGCGCTGGGTGGACGAGAACCGGGGGGAACTCCTCGTGGGGCGCCAGGAGGGCCTCCTGGTGCTTCGCAACGAGGAGACGGGCCGGACGTTCGAACTGCGGCCCGAGGAGTGGAGCGACCTGCTGGGCGCGGAACCGGAGGAGTGGTCGGAGTTCTGGTCCGACCTCCGAGCGGAACTCGCGCGGCCGCCGGAGCCGTTCCGGTGTTTCTGCGGTCGGCCGGTGACGCTTCGGGGGACCCTCGTGGCCGACGTCCCCGGACTCCTGGTGCTCGAACGGGGGAGGGGGTACGCCACGGCGGCCGTGGCCCTGTGTCCGCTCCACCACCAGAGGGTTACCGAGCGGTTGGCTCGTCAGTGGGGGGTCGGAGCGGCGGAAGTCCGAGACCGGCTCCGCTCGGATGCGCTGGAGAAGCCGTGGGAGATCCGTTTCGCCCGCGGGGAAGCGGAGGGGTCTCCCTATCTGTTGCTCGACGGGGACGGAGTCTCCTCCCTCGCCCGCTCGCCGGAGTTCCTCGCCGGCGCCCTGGAATCGGTGGACGGAGCCGGCGCCTGCGCCCGTTCCGTCCGGGTCCGGGCCTTGACGGACTCGGCGCTCCTGGTCACGGACGCCGCGGCGCCCGAGAGCGTGGGAGACGCGGCCGCCTCCCGATCGTTGCTGGCCCTCGGGCGCCGGGGGCATCGCTACGAGCGGGTCGACTACCGCGCCACGTTGAGCCTTCCGGCCCGGGGCGCCGGGCGGTTTCGGGTCTCCCTGGCCGAGTGAGGCGGCCGGCCCGGAGCCAGGCGATTCTCGGCTCCGGGCCGGCCGGTTTCATCCCCGTCACAAAGACCACGCCCTTCTGCTCGTGGTACGCGATGCCTCGGTCGGGCACCGGTCCGGCGCCGATGAGCCCGGAGCGCGACCCCAGGCCCGGCGCCTCCTCGGCGTGCCTACCGACGTTCGTGGCCACTCCTTCCCCGGGAGGGCTATCCCTTGACCTCGACGATGCCCTTCTTCTTGTCGTACACGATGCCCTTGTGGGGCACGGGGCCGATATCGATGAAGTTGGAACGCAGCTTGCGCTCGAGGATCTGCTCGGCACGGTGCCCGGCGTCGATCATCTTGTGGATGTCGATGCCGGTGGAGACGCCCATCTCCTCGAACATCCCCACCAGGTCCTCGGTGCAGGTGTTGCCGGAAAAGCCCGTGTTGTAGCCCGCAGCCCCCGTCTTGGGCTGGCCGCCGATGGCTCCCAGGGAGGTGTCGAAGCGGGTGAAACCGAAGGTCAACGCCACCAGGGAGTTGGCGACGCCCCAGCCCCGGGTGTCGTGGAAATGAACGACGACCTCGTCCCTGGTGAACCCCTCGGCCAGCGCGTACTCGTAGAACCGGCTCACCTGGATCGGGTTGGCCGAGCCCACCGTGTCGCCGAAGCCGATGGTCACGGCCCCGATGTCCTTCCACCACTTGCCCATGGCGATGGCCTCGCGGGGATCCACGTCGCCGCGGATGGGGCAGCCGAAGCTGGTCAGCGCCCAGCCGAAGACCTCGTGGCCCGTGTCCAGCGAGAGCTTCACCATCTCCTCGATGATCTTCTTGTTCTCGTCGTGGGTCATGCCGACGTTGGCTTGATTGTGGGGTTCGCTCGTGGAGATCACCATGGCGATCTCGTCCACCCCGTAGCCGGCCTCCTTGCACTTCACGGCGCGCTCCACGGCCTTGAGGGTCGTGCAGATCGCGCGGTAGGTCAGCCCCGGCTTCCGGGGGATGCGCTTGAGCACGTCCTCGGCGTCGGCGAACTGGGGCAGGTACTTGGGCGGCGCGAAGCTCGTCGCCTCGAAGATCGTGCAGCCCGCTTCCACCATGCGGGTGATGATCTCCACCTTGTCGTCGGTGGAGACGACCTTGGCCTCGTTCTGGAGCCCGTCGCGGGCCCAGCACTCGCCGATGGAGATCTTCTCGGGAAGGTCCATGTTGTGGAGTTTGAAGGTGTTGCACATGGCGTCGACTCCGTGATGGATGGTGGGTGATTGGCCGCCTGGCCGCGAGCCGGGCAGACGAGCTCTCTAGCGCCCCTTGTAGACCGGCTTGCGCTTCTCCCGGAATGCGGCGAGCCCCTCCCGCCGGTCCTCGGTGGGGATGGTCATCTCGTAGCAGGTGCTCTCCAGAACCAGGCCGCTGGTCAAATCCATCTCCATGCCCCGGTCGATGGCCCGCTTGGCGGCCCGCAGGGCGATCGGCCCGTTCTTCGCGATGCTCCCGGCCAGCTCGGAGACCGCAGCCTGGAGCCCCGCCAGCGGCGCCACCCGGGTGGCCAGCCCGATGGCCAGGGCCTCGGCCGCGTCGATCCGCCGCGCGGTGAAGATCAACTCCTTGGCTTTGGCCCTTCCCACGATCCGCGGCAACCGCTGGGTGCCGCCCCCGCCGGGAATGATGGCGAGGCTGGTCTCGGTGAGCCCCATCATGGCGTTCTCCGCCACCACCCGCAGGTCGCAGGCCAGCGCCAGTTCGGTGCCGCCGCCCAGGGCCGCGCCGTTGACCGCGGCGATGGTGGGCATCGGCAGGTTCTCCACCTTGTCCATCATGCCGCGGATCTTCGCCAGGCAGCGCCGCACCTCGGTCTCGTTCATGCCGGCGCGCTCCTTGAGATCGGCGCCGGCGCAGAACGCCCGGTCACCTGCGCCGGTGAACACCACGCAGCTCACTGCCGGGTCGAAGGCGACCTCGTCCAGGGCGGCGTGCATGGCATCGAGCAGCTCCACGGACAGGGAATTCATCGCGTCGGGACGGTTGAGGGTCAGGGTGCAGACCGAATCCTCTCGGTGGACCAGGATCGTCGGGTGGGACATCGGTTCCTCCTAGTGTCTCCGTAACCAGTCTCGGACCCCGGCCGGTCGCCCGGGCCGTCCCGGTTCGTCGTGTTTGGCGGGGGTGCTGCTCAGTCCGCCCCCGTGCACGACGCCCGGCCTTCTTCACGGAGCATGGTCAGGCATTCCCTCGCGGCGACCCCGAGGGCCGCCTCGTCCACGCCCGTCTCCAGACCCATTCCTTGCAGGAGTCGGACCACGGCTTCGGTGGCGATGTTGCCCCGGGCCCCTTCCACGAAAGGGCAGCCGCCGAGCCCCCCCACCGACCCGTCGAAGCGACGCACCCCCGCAAGCGCGCCGGCGAGCAAACCCGCCGCGGCCGTGCCGAAGGTGTCGTGGAGGTGCAACCCGATTCGATCCGCCTCGAACGCCCCTGCAAGATGCCCGATGAGCGCGGCGACCTCGACGGGCGAAGCGCGCCCCCAGGTGTCGCAGAGGGTGATCTCGGGAAACCCCATGTCGCGCAACTGCGCTGCGATCGTGCGCACCCGGGTCGGCGGCACCGCCCCCTCGACCGGATCCGCCCAGGCGACGGAGATCGACGCCCTGAAGCGGGTGCCGGTCCCCTCGGCCAGACGGGCGACGTCCCTCAGGTCGTCGAGGACGCGAGCGATGGGCCGACCGAGATTGTCGCGGCTGTGGGTCTCCGTGGCGGACACGACGCAGACCAGATTCGCGACCCCCGCGGCCAGTGCCTCCTCGGCGCCCCGCCGGTTGGGCACGAGAAACCAGAGTCGGGGCGACCATGGACGAAGGAGGGCGGCAAGCTCCCCTGCTCCCGCCATCTGCGGCACCCGTCGCGGGGAGACGAAGCTTCCCGCCTCCACCTCGGGAACCCCCGCGTCCAGGAGGAGACGGATCCACTTCGCCCTCCGGGCCGGGGAAAGCGGGGAGGGTTCGGCCTGGAGGCCGTCCCGTGCGGAGACGTCGACGACGGCCGCGGGGCCGGTGAGGGTCTTAAGCACTTTACGTAAACTGTGCTGGCTCAACAAAATACACATCCTGAAAAACAAACGACGGTAGCGCGGCCTTATACCCCACTCCAGCAGAAAGGTCAATAATGAGAGACCCTTGGGCTCCTTGCTTCGTGTGGGGAACGCGGGGGGCCGGGGGGGCTTGGGGAGGTTCCCGTCAAACTCCACCTCACGTAAACTGAAAAAGGTTTGACGGAAAAATCCGAACGGTGTTATGTACTCGCCCCCAGCGCTACCGACCATCGGATCGGTAAGCGGGGCGGGGGATGGATCGACGCAATCGCAACGGAGAGAGGCCTGCTGGTGGGGCGCCTCCCGGCCTCTCGAGCGTCGGTCCCGCGCCTGGGTCGTCTTCCCGCGCAACCGTGCAGACGAGATGAAGAAGCAGGGATATGGATAACAAACTCTCCGTTCGCGACCTCACACTCACCTTCGGCGGCCTGAACGCTCTCACTCGGGTCAACTTGACGATCGAACCCGGACTCATCACGTCGATCATCGGGCCGAACGGCGCCGGCAAGACCAGCATGCTCAACTGCGTGTCCGGTTTCTACCACCCCACCAGCGGCGAGATCCATTACGGGAAGCAGTCGCTCACGCGGGCTTCGCCGCACCAGGTTTGCAAGCTAGGGATTGCTCGGGCCTTTCAGAACCTCGAGCTGTTCCGGGGGATGACCGTTCTGGACAACCTCCTCCTGGCTCGGCACCGCAACCTCAAGTACTCGTTCTGGGATGCCATCGTCTTCGTAGGCAAGGCGTCGCGGGTGGAAGCGGAGAACCGAGGCTACGTCGAGGACATCATCGATTTCATGGAGCTCGAGCCCTACAGGAAACAGACGGTGGGGAATCTGAGTTACGGCGTCCAGAAGCGCGTGGAGGTAGCCCGGGCACTGACCCTGGGACCCGAGTTCCTGCTGCTGGACGAACCCATGGCCGGCATGAACATCGAAGAGAAGGAGGACATGGTGCGCTTCATTCTGGACATCCAGAAGGAGCGCAACATCACGGTGGTCCTGGTGGAGCACGACCTGGGGGTGGTGATGGACATCTCCGACCAGATCTACGTGCTGGACTTCGGTGAGTTGATCGGTTCGGGGACGCCGGCAGAAGTGGCCAGGAACGAGCGCGTCATCGAAGCCTATATCGGGGAAGAGTCGTAATCCATGATCTCCAACGAACAGATGCTAGAACTCACCATCCCCCAACTGCTGCGCCGACGTGTGCAGGAGAACCCGGATCGGGTGGCGCTGCGCGAGAAGGATTTCGGGATCTGGCGCACCTGGACCTGGGCCGAGTACTACGATCTGGTGGGCAAGACCGCCGCGGGTCTGGAGTCGCTCGGCTTCGCCAAGGGCGACGTCCTGGCGCTGATCACCGACAACATTCCGGAGATGCTGGTCGTTGCGATCGGGGCCCACGCCGCGGGTGGCATCTCGGCCGGGATCTACCAGACCAGTCTGCCCCACGAGATCGCCGGGATCCTGCAGTACATGGGGGCCTCTGTGGTCTTCTGCTGCGACCAGGAGCAGGTGGACAAGTTGATCGAGGTGCGCGACAAGATCCCGTCGGTCAAGAAGGTGATCTACGAGGATCCCCGGGGCATGCGCGACTACCGCAAGGACGACTGGTTCCTGTTCATCGAGGACCTCTACGAGTTGGGCGCCAAGGCGTTGGCCGAGAACCCGGGGCGGGTGGACGAACTCGTCGACCAGGGCAAGCCCGACGACGTCTGCCACCTGTGCCTCACCTCGGGGACGACGGGCCTGCCCAAGGGCGCGTGTATGATCCACCGCAACTACATCAACATGGGGATCCGGCTCACCGAAGTGGACCCCCTGGAGGAAAGCGACGAGTACGTCTCGTTCCTGCCGTTCGCCTGGATCGGCGAGCAGATGAACTCCTTCGGGGTCGCCCTGGCTCGCGGGTTCACCATCAACTTCCCCGAGTCGGTGGAGACGATGATGGCCGATCTCAAGGAGATCGGGCCCCACATGATGTTCGGCGCCCCGCGCATCTACGAGACGATCCGCTCGAACATCTGGCTCAAGATCGACGAGTCCTACTGGCTCAACCGAAAGGCCTACCAGTACTTCATGAACGTGGGCGAGAAGGCCGCCCAGTACAGGATGCGTGGCCGGAAGATGCCGCTCGGGCTGGCGGTCAAGAGTTGGATCGGCCAGAAGCTGGTGCTGGACCCGTTGATCAACCAGATCGGTCTCTACCGGCTCCGGCGCGCCTACACCGGGGGTGCGGCCCTCGGCCCGGAGTTGTTCACGTTCTACCAGGCCATCGGGGTGAACCTGAAGCAGATCTACGGCCAGACCGAGATCACCGGCATCGCCTACGTGCACCGGGACGGCGATGTGCGTCCCGACACCGTCGGCGAACCGCTTCCCGGCACCGAGTGCATGATCTCGGAAGCCGGTGAGATCATGTCCAAGTCGGCCTCGGTGTGTGCCGGGTACTACAAGATGCCGGAGGAGACGGCGAAGTTGGTCACCGACGGATGGCTGCACTCGGGAGACGCCGGCTACATCGACGAGAACGGGCATCTGATCGTCATCGACCGCCTCTCCGACGTGATGCACAACAACAAGGACGAGATGTTCAGCCCCATGTTCCTGGAGAACAAACTGAAGTTCAGCCCCTACATCAAGGAGGCGGTGATCTTCGGGAACAAGAAGGACTACGTGTCGGCTCTTATCAATATCGATCCCGTGATCGTCGGCAAGTGGGCTGAGGACCGGGGGATCTCGTTCACCACCTTCATGGACTTGTCGCAGCAGCCCAGGGTGGCCGAATTGATCCGGGAGGAGGTTGTCAAGATCAATGGAAACGTGGAGAAGGACTACTTTCGCATCCACCGTTTCGCCATCCTCTATAAACTCCTCGATGTGGACGACGGCGAATTGACCAAGACCGGGAAGATCCGTCGGGAGTTCGTGAAAGCCCGTTACCAGGAACTGTACGACGCCCTGTACGACGAGAGCGTGAGCACAAAGCGGGTACAGGCGATCTACCAGTATCAGGACGGACAGACCACGACCGTCGAGACGGACATGCGCTTCTACACCTTGAATTGAGGGTCACAGAAAGGATCGGACGCGAGGAAGCCGGACGGCCGATGCAGATCAATCTCGGATCACGAAGCACGAGTCACGGGGCGCATACATGAGTTATTTCTTCCAGTTGGTCGTAAGCGGCGTGGTCGTGGGCTCGATTTATGCCCTCTCCGCACTGGGCTTTGTCCTCATCTACAAATCGAGCCGGGTGCTCAACATTGCCCACGGCCAGATCATCGCCGGCGGCGCGTTCATCACCTACGCGCTGACCGTGTGGGCGGGGGTCCCGCTGGTGCTGTCGTTCTTCATCAGCATGGCGGTCACCTTCCTCCTGGCCATGGGGGTGGAGCGGGTGTTCCTGCGGCGGTTGATCGGGGAACCGATCATCTCGGTGATCATGGTCACGATCGGGCTGATGTCGATCCTCGACGGGGTCATCTACCTGACTCCGTTCGGCAGCAACAACCTCTCGTTCCCGGATTTCTTCCCCAAGGAACCCCTTGCGCTCGGGGGGGTCTCCATGTCCTGGACACAGATGGTGGGGGTGGTCATCACTGCCATTCTGATCGGGGCGCTCTCCTGGTTCTTCAAGAAATCCACCGTCGGGATCGCCATGCGGGCGGTGTCCGACGACCAGTTCGCCTCCATGTCGGTGGGGATCTCGGTGCCGAAGGTGTTCGGGCTCGCCTGGGCCCTGGCGGGCCTCACCGCGGCGGCGGCCGGTGGCATCATCGGCAACATCACCGGACTGAATTTCGAAACCCTGCACGCCTTCGGCATTATCGTCTTCCCGGTGGTGATCCTGGGCGGGCTCGACTCGATCGGCGGAGCGGTGGTGGCAGGAGTCATCATGGGTTTGATCCAGCAGTTCGCCGCCGGCTACCTGGACGGGAACTGGGGGCTGAACGGCACGGCGAACGTGCTGCCCTACATCGTCCTCCTGGTTCTTCTACTGTTCAAGCCGCACGGCCTGTTCGGCACGCACGAAATCGAGCGGGTGTAGATCATGGCGACCAATCGCTGGCTGGCTACCGGCAACTTCTTCACCAGCTACAAGGAAGAGCAGCGCATCTTCCTGACGCATCTCGACCGCACGGTATTCGTGGTCTTCATCGCGCTGCTCTATGTCTGGCCGCTGTTCTTCGAGTTGGACAACAAGAACATGCTGGTGGTGGACAACATCCTAATCGCGATGGTGGCGATCCTGGGGCTCAACCTGGTCACCGGGTTCGCGGGGTTGATCTCCATCGGCCACGCGGCGTTCGTGGGCGTCGGTGCCTACACCGCAGCGCTCTGCGCCAGTTCGCTGGGGGAGACCCATGTCTTCATGACCCACGGGTGGCCGGTGGTGATCCTGCTCTCCGGCGCAGTGGGCGCGGTGTTCGGGGCGGTGGTGGGGCTGCCGGCGTTGCGCCTGAAGCACCTGTATCTGGCCATCGCCACTCTGTCGTTCCAGATGATCTTCGAGTGGACGATCCAGGTCATGACCCTGTTCAACCAGGGCCAGACCATGCCCCTGAGCCGCGTGTTCTGGATCACCGGGAAGGTCGGGAGAGACGAACACTACGTGTTCTGGTATTTCGTGAGTCTCACGGTGGTCGTGCTCCTCGGTCTGGGGGTGCGCAACCTCCTGCGAACCCGCTATGGCCGCTGCCTGATCGCGGTGCGCGACAACGACCGGGCCGCCGACGCGATGGGCATGCACCCGGGGCTGACCAAGGTCTATGCGTTCGCGCTGGCCGGATTCCTGGCCGGAGTGGCGGGTGCGCTCCACGCCTACCTTTACCGGGGGGCGGGATTCGAGTCCTTCACCCTGCACCACTCCATCACCTACCTCGCCATGGCGATCGTCGGAGGATTGGGTACACTGTCCGGATCGTTCTGGGGCCCCGCGGCGATCGTCATGCTCGATCTGCAGATGGAGAACCTCTCGGAGTGGGTCAAGAACTCGGACCTCCTGCCCGCCTCCATGAACCTGTCGACCGCCCTGCGGCCCCTGTCGTTCGGCCTGGTCATCGTTCTGTTCCTGATCTTCGAGCCGCGGGGCATCGCCAACTGGTGGAGGATCACGCGCAGCTATTTCAAACTCTGGCCTTTCCGGTACTGATGCCGGGGCCTGTCTTGGGGAGTGAGTTGTGGGTCTCGTCTTCAACCGGCCCTGAACAGAGGGCAATCACCAGGAAAAGGAGGAACGCATGAAGAGCTGGAAAACGGTTTTCGCCGCATCCATGGTGGTCTGCTTCGCGCTCGCCGGCGCGTCTCGGGCCGAGACCTACAAGCTCGCGTTGTCCCTCGCGATCACCGGCCCCACCTCGGACGCAGGCGCGCCCTACGCCATGGGCGCCGAAGACTACGTCAAGTACGTCAACGACACCAAGATGCTCGGCGACAACAAGATCGAGATCGACATTCGCGACGACGCGTACAAGACCGACGTCACGAAGCGGAACTTCGAGGAGTTTCTCGACAACGGCATCGTCCTGTATCTGAACTACTCCACCGGCTCCACCCTGGCGTTGAAGAAGGACTTCGAAGAGGAGAAGATCCCGGTCATCCCGGCCTCCTTCCACGCGGGCAACCTGGTGGATTCCCACTACATCTTCCTGCCCATCGTCTCCTACTCGGGCCAGATGATCGGCCTGGCCGAGTACGTGGCCAAGAACCACAAGGGCGGGGTTCCCAAGGTCGCCCTGTTCATTCACCCCTCCGCCTTCGGTCGCGGCCCGGTGGAAGATCTCCAGAAGGCCGTCGCGAAGGGTCTCAACATCGAGATCGTCGAGGTTGTGGAACACGGCAAGGACCTGGACAACACGGCCACCATCAAGCGCCTGCAGGAAAAGGGCGTGCAGTACGTGATCACCCACACCGTGCAGTCCCCGGTGGCCACCCTGATCAAGGGTGCCGAGGAACTGGGTGTGTCGGCGAAGAGCTTCGGCGAGGCGGGCAAGATCACCTTCCTCGGCGCCCACTACACCGGCGGCAACGACCTCATTGCCCTGGCCGGTTCCGCTGCGGAAGGCTTCCTGTGGACCACCAGCTACAGTCTGACCTCCGTCCCCGGCCCGGGAACCGATTTCCAGCTCATGCTGGCGAAGAAGTATGGGCGTGACGAGAAGACCGCCAACTCCCACAACTACACCAACGGCATGATGGTGGTGCAGGTTGCCGTGGAAGCCATCAAGCGGGCCCTGGCGGACGGCAAGGCGGTGACCAAGGCCACGCTGTACGAAGAGCTCAACGCCATGAACGGCGCCAAGGCGTACGATCCGAAGACGACCGTGGGTCCGGTCACCTACTCCATGGATGACCACGAGGGCGTCGACACCCTGCAGATCTACAAGGTCACGGGAGGGGTGTTCAAGGCCGAAGGCGCCCCGTTCGTGCCGGAGTATGTGGCCAAGATCAAGTAGCAGACGTGCAGTAGCGTTCGTGCGGCCGGTGCCCCTGCGCTGGGACGGCGAGGGGCACCGGCTTCTTCTCTTCACCAACAGGTAGAACTCAGATGGCGGGAACCATGGCGAGCGAAGCGACCGCAGAGCAGTTGCCCGAGGCGGGTGGCGGGAAGTTGCTCGACGTCAACAATATCGAGGTGGTTTACAACGACATCGTGCAGGTGCTGCGGGGCGTCAGTCTGAACGTGAAAGAAGGGGACATCGTTGCCCTGCTCGGCACCAACGGCGCGGGCAAGACGACCACCCTGCGTGCCATCAGCGGACTGCTCAAGCCGGAGAACGGACACATCCGCAGCGGCCACATCCACTTCAACGGCCAAGACATCACCAACGTTCTGGGCACATCGGTGGTGCGCCTGGGGGCCGTGATGGTGCCCGAGGGGCGGCGGGTGTTCAAGCACCTGTCGGTCGAGGAGAACATCCGCGCCGGCTCCACCACCCGCAAGGACGGAGCCAAGGCGGTGCGTGCGGACATGGACAAGATGTACGAGCTGTTTCCGCGCCTCACCGAGATCCCGAACCGCATGGCCGGGTACTGCTCGGGGGGCGAACAGCAGATGATCGCCATTGCCCGTGCCCTGCTGGCGGCCCCGAAGATGCTGATGCTCGATGAGCCCTCCCTTGGTCTGGCCCCGCTGCTGGTTAAGGAGATCTTCGAGAACATCAAGCTGATCAACCGCGAGATGGGCACCACCATTCTGGTGGTGGAGCAGAACGCGAAGATCGCCCTTGGCATCTCCAACTACGCCTACATCATGGAGTCCGGGAAGATCGTGCTGGAGGGCCCCTCGAAGGAACTCCAGAACAATCCGGACGTCAAGGAGTTCTACATGGGGGTCACCCAGG
>CAZJSF010000023.1:0-21760 GCA_964548515.1 uncultured Thermodesulfobacteriota bacterium | reverse complement strand
GTAGGAGAAGCCGTGGGCGTGGTAGGCGCGGTACACCCACGGCACGGTGCGGGCGAGGAGCTCGAAGTCGCCGAACCGGAACACGTTGCTCATGAACCGGTGGTGGTTGCGGTGGTTCGCCCGCATGACGTCGAGATGGTTGCCCCCGACGAGTTCGAGGACGTCGTCCCGCGCGCCGACGGCGCGGTCCACCGCCTCTACGAGGGCCCGGTAGGCACGGGCCGCTTCCGGGGGCACGGGGGGCAGGCCGAGGGCCTGGCGGATGAGCGGATCGTCCATCTCGACCTCTGCGGCGGGGCGTGGCCGGCCTCTCTCCGGCCCCCGAACGGGTCCTTCCGACCGACGTCCCTGTCTACTCCGTCCGCCTTGCCCGGGTCAACCGGGGAGGCGGTGACCCCGGGGCCCTTTTTCCGGTTTTCCCCCGTTCCCGACAAAAGTGAAGGCTCCGGCACCCCAAAATTGTGAGGTGCGCACGGGCGGCGCGGCCGGGGCCGACACGGGCCCGGGCCCGTAACGCGCCGCCGGCGTGGGAAAAACCGGCATGGAGGGTTCCCGGCGACGGGGGTGGCACGGCCGTTGCTCTATGGGGTCCGCGAGAGCAACCACGCGACCGAGGCCGGAACCGGCCGCCGAAAGGGAGGCGCACGATGGATGCCGCGAAGCGAAAGACACTGCCCGACCCCGAAGACGTCAAGAAGGCCATGCTCGAGAAGTACCCGGCCAAGGTGGCGAAGAAGCGCGCCAAGCAGATCGTGGTGAACCGGGAACCCGACGCCGAGGGGAGGGTGCCCGAGATCCACTCCAACGCCCGCACCACCCCCGGCGTGATCACCCAGCGCGGGTGCACCTACGCCGGGTGCAAGGGCGTCATCCTCGGCCCGGTGCGCGACATCCTGACCATCACCCACGGGCCCGTCGGGTGCGGGTTCTACAGCTGGCTCACCCGCCGCAACCAGACCCGCACCGACAGCCCCGACGCCACGAACTACATGCCCTACGCCCTGATGACGGACATGCAGGAGGAGGACATCGTCTTCGGCGGCGAGAAGAAGCTCAAGCAGGCCATCCGCGAGGCCTACGAGTCGTTCCATCCCGAGGCCATCGCGCTCTGCGCCACGTGCCCCGTGGGCCTGATCGGCGACGACATCCACGCGGTGGCCCGGGAGATGAAGGAGGAACTGGGGATCAACGTCTTCGGCTTCAGCTGCGAGGGCTACAAGGGGGTGAGCCAGTCGGCCGGCCACCACATCGCCAACAACCAGGTCTTCCAGCACGTCGTCGGCCTGGAGGACACGGCGCCCGAGGGCAAGTACAAGATCAACATGCTCGGCGAGTACAACATCGGGGGCGACGCCTTCGAGATCGAGCGCATCCTCGAGAAGTGCGGCATCACCCTGGTGGCCAGCTTCAGCGGGAACGCGACCTACGAGCAGTTCGCCCGGGCGCACACGGCCGACCTGAACGTCATCATGTGCCACCGCTCCATCAACTACATGGGCGACATGATGGAGAAGAAGTTCGGCGTGCCGTGGATCAAGGTCAACTTCATCGGCGCAGAGGCCACGGCCAAGTCCCTCCGGAAGATCGCCCAGTACTTCGAGGACGCCGAACTTCTGGCCCGCGTGGAGGAGGTGATCGCCGAGGAGCTGCCGGCGGTGGAGAAGGCCGCCGAGGAGATCCGGCCGCGGACCGAGGGGAAGACCGCAATGCTCTTCGTGGGCGGTTCCCGGGCCCACCACTACCAGGAGCTGTTCAACGAGCTCGGGATGGAGACCGTGGCCGCGGGGTACGAGTTCGGCCACCGGGACGACTACGAGGGGCGGGCGGTCCTGCCGTTCATCAAGGTCGACGCCGACAGCCGGAACATCGAGGAGCTGGACGTGGAGCCGGACCCCAAGCGGTTCCGCCCCCGCACCGACGAGGAGAAGGCGGCCCGGCTCCAGGGCGGCGGGCTCTCCTTCGCCGAGTACCAGGGCATGATGGCCGAGATGGCGGAGAAGACCCTCACCATCGACGACATCAGCCACTACGAGACCGAGAAGCTCATCGAGCTCTACAAGCCCGACATCTTCTGCGCGGGGATCAAGGAGAAGTACGCGGTCCAGAAGCACGGCGTTCCCCTCAAGCAGCTCCACAGCTACGACTACGGAGGGCCGTACGCCGGCTTCCGAGGCGCCGTGAACTTCTACCGCGACATCGACCGGATGGTGAACAGCAAGGTGTGGAAGTACATCGCCCCGCCGTGGGAGGAGGAAGGCCCCGAGGTGAAGGCGGTCTACGCCTGCGGGTAGCGGGAAGCCGCCAGGACAGGAGCCTGGGAATCCAAGGAGCGAGGAACGAACCGCCGACAGCTGGCAGCCGACCGCTGACAGCCCCGAAAGGAACGATCATGCTGCTTCGACACACCTCCAGCGAGATCAAGGAGCGCTCGGCGCTCACCGTCAACCCGGCCAAGACCTGCCAGCCCGTGGGCGCGATGTACGCCGCCCTGGGCATCCACAACTGCTTTCCCCACAGCCACGGCTCCCAGGGGTGTTGCGCCTACCACCGCAGCATGCTCACCCGGCACTACAAGGAGCCGGTCATGGCGGGCACGAGCTCGTTCACCGAGGGGGCTTCGGTGTTCGGGGGCATGGCCAACCTCAACCAGGCGATCGACAACATCTTCCACCTCTACGACCCCGACGTGATCGCCGTGCACACGACCTGCCTGTCGGAGACCATCGGCGACGACATCCCCCAGATCGTCTCCAGCGCCAGGGACGGGGGGAAGATCCCCGAGGGCAAGTACGTCATACACGCCAACACGCCGAGCTACGTGGGCTCCCACGTGACGGGCTTCGCCACCATGACGAAGGCCATGGTGGACTACTTCTCCGAGTCCAGCGGCGAGACCCGCCGCCAGGTGAACATCATCCCGGGCTACGTGGAGCCCGCGGACATGGCGGAGATCAAGCGGATCGCCGGCGCGCTGGGAGTCCCGGTCGTGGTCTTCCCCGACACCTCCGGGGTTCTCGACGCGCCCCAGACCGGGGTGCACGAGTTCTACCCCCGGGGCGGCGTGACGGTGGAGGCGCTGAAGACCACGGGTGACAGCCTGGGCACCCTGGCCCTGGGAAGCTTCGCCTCCGCTGCTGCGGCCAAGGCCCTGGAGGGCAAGTGCAAGGTCCTCTCCCAGCAACTCGACCTGCCCATCGGGCTCCCGGCCACGGACCGCTTCGTGGACGCCCTGCGCCGGATGGGCGGGGTCCCCGTGCCGGAATCCATCACCACGGAGCGGGGGCAGCTCCTCGACGTCATGACCGACATGGAGCAGTACCTCCACGGCCGGAAGGTGGCCCTGGTAGGCGACCCCGACCAGGTGGTCGCCCTCGCCGAGTTCCTCGTGAGCCTCGACATGCAGCCGATCCACATCGTCACGGGCACTCCCGGCAAGGAGTTCGACCGCCGCATCCGGGAGATCACCGCCGAGGTCCCCCACGAGGTGAACTGCAAGGCAGGCGGAGACATGTACTTGCTCCACCAGTGGATCAAGCAGGAACCCGTGGACCTGATCATCGGCAACTCCTACTGCAAGTACATCGCCCGCGATGAAGACATCCCGCTGATCCGGCACGGCTTCCCGGTCGTCGACCGGATCGGGCACGTGCTCTTCCCCACCGTGGGGTACCGGGGCGCCATGCGGCTGCTGGAGAAGTTCCTCGACGCGATCCTGGAGCGGCAGGACCGGGACGCGCCGGAGGAGAGCTTCGAGTTCGTGATGTGAACGGCGTGGCGGGTGACGGGTGACGGGTGACAAGTGACGGGTGAGGAAACGGCCTCGGGTGGCGCGGAGATCCGCGTCGCCCGGGAGGAGGACATCGAAGAGCTGGCCGGGTTGCTCGGCCAGCTCTTCGCCATCGAGGCGGACTTCGCTCCCGACGTCGCGAAGCAGACGGCGGGGCTCCGGCTCCTGCTGGCCCGGCCCGACGCCTTCGTGGCGGTGGCCGAGGCGGGTGGGCGCGCCGTGGGCGTGTGCTCGGTGCAGACCCTGGTCTCCACGGCCGAGGGCGGGCCCGTGGGGCTCCTGGAGGACCTGGTCGTCCGGGAGGACCTGAGGGGACGGGGGATCGGTACCCTGCTGCTTCAGGCCGCCGAGCGCTGGGCCCTGGACCGGGGCCTGGCCCGCCTCCAGCTGCTCGCCGACCGGACGAACGCACCCGCCCTGGGGTTCTACGGGGCGCGCGGATGGGGTGGAACCCTGCTGGTCGCGCTGCGAAGACGGGCGTTGCCCCAAGACCCCGCGGGCTGAGTGCCCGCCGTCCCTCGCTCGTAATCCCCTCGCCCCCGGCTGCTCGACAGCGCCGGGGGTTTCTCTGTTTCCATGGCGTCGCATACCGAACTGGCGGGCCGCGTTCCCCCGCCCCGTACATTATTGAAAGAGCTTTCCCGACCTTTTTGTACAAGCAGGTTCGTGCAGCGGACGGTGGGAGAACGACAAACGGCGGGGCATGCGAAAGAAATGGCGGCAAACAAGGGCTCCAGAAAAAAGAGCTTAAGAACCGTACCGCGTGGCACGGCCGTTGCTCTAACCAGGGGCGTCAACACACACCAACGGAGGTGCACCATGCGGAAGGTAGCGATCTACGGCAAGGGCGGCATCGGCAAGTCCACCACCACCCAGAACACGGTGGCCGGGCTCGCGGAGATGGGCAAGAAGGTGATGGTCGTGGGGTGCGACCCCAAGGCCGACTCCACGAGGCTCCTGCTGGGCGGGTTGGCCCAGAAGAGCGTGCTCGACACGCTCCGCGAGGAGGGCGAGGACGTGGAACTGGAGGACGTCGCCAAGGGCGGCTTCGGGGAAACGGTGTGCGTGGAGTCCGGCGGACCGGAGCCGGGAGTGGGGTGCGCGGGGCGGGGCATCATCACCTCGATCAACCTCCTGGAGGCGCTGGGCGCCTACGAGGAGGAGAAGGAGCTCGACTACGTCTTCTACGACGTCCTCGGCGACGTCGTGTGCGGTGGTTTCGCGATGCCGATCCGCGAGGGGAAGGCCGAGGAGATCTACATCGTGGTCTCCGGCGAGATGATGGCCATGTACGCGGCCAACAACATCTGCAAGGGCATCAAGAAGTACGCCCAGGCCGGCGGCGTGCGCCTCGGGGGGCTCATCTGCAACAGCCGCAACGTGGACAACGAGGAGGAGATGATCAAGGCCCTGGCCAAGCAGCTGGGCACCCAGATGCTCTACTTCCTGCCGCGCGACAACCAGGTGCAGCGGGCCGAGATCAACCGGAAGACCGTCATCGACTACTCCCCGGAGCACGGCCAGGCCCAGCACTACCGCAACCTGGCCAAGGCCATGGACGAGAACGAGATGTTCGTGGTCCCGAACCCGCTGGAGATCTCGTCCCTGGAGAAGCTCCTGATGGACTACGGGTTGTTCGGGTAGCGAGTGATCAGCGGTCAGCGCTCAGCGCTCAGCTGGGTGGCACCTTGCCTCAAGCTGAAAGCTGACGGCTGAGAGCTGACAGCCAACGGGAGGTTCCCCATGGAAAAGCCCAGATACCACATCCTCGTCTGCTCCAGCTTCCGCGGCACGGAGCCGAAGGGCGTCTGCCACCAGAAGGGCGCCCAGGGGCTGCTGCCGTACCTCGAGTCCGAGATCGCCGACCGCGGCCTGGATGCGCTCGTTTCGAGCACCAGCTGCCTCAAGGTGTGCGACAGCGGACCGGCGCTGGTGGTGTACCCGGAGGGCCACTGGTACGGCGGCGTGGGCGAGGAGGCCGTCGACGCGATCCTCGACGCCCTGGAAGAGGGCGGCGTGGCGGAGGAGTACCTGCTGTAGGGCGTGAGACGTGAAGCGTGAAGCGTGAGACGTGAGGCGGGGCTTCCCCCGCCGGGCGCTTCCGACCCGGAGCCGGCGATGATCCTCGAAGCGCGCAGAGAACAGGTCCACCGCAAGGGCGAGGACGCCTTCGCCCTGGCCTGCAACAAGGACAGCACCGCCGGTGCGGTGAGTCAGAGGGCGTGCGTGTTCTGCGGGTCGCGGGTTGTCCTCTACCCGATCGCCGACGCGCTGCACCTCGTCCACGGCCCGGTGGGGTGCGCGGCCTACACCTGGGACATCCGGGGTGCCCTCTCCTCCGGGCCGGAGCTCCACCGCCTGAGCTTCTCCACCGACCTCCAGGAGAAGGACGTGATCTTCGGCGGCGAGGGGAAGCTCGAGGCGGCGCTCCGCGAGCTCATCGACCGCCACGCGCCCCGGGCGGCGTTCGTGTACTCCACGTGCATCGTGGGGATCATCGGCGACGATCTCGAGGCCGTGTGCAAGCGGGTGGAGGCGGAGAAGGGCATCCCGGTCATCCCGGTCCAGTCCGAGGGCTTCAAGGGCAACAAGCGGGAAGGGTACAGCGCGGCCTGCACCGCCATGATGCGGCTCGTGGGTACCGGGGACGTCGCGGGGATCTCGCCCCTGTCGGTCAACATCCTCGGCGACTTCAACCTCGCCGGGGAGATCTGGATCATCCGGGGCTACTTCGAGCGGATGGGCGTACAGGTGGTGGCGAACATCACCGGCGACGGCCGGGTGGACGACCTCGCGCGGGCCCACGGGGCGGGACTCAACGTGGTCCAGTGCTCGGGCTCCACCATGGACCTGGCGCGCATGATGAAGCAGAAGTACGGCACGCCCTTCCTCCGCGTGTCCTACTTCGGCGTGGAGGACATGGCCGAGTCCCTCTACGACGTCGCGCGGTTCTTCGCGGACCGGGACCCGGACATGCTCCTCCGCACCCGGGAACTGGTCCGGGAGGAGCTCGCCGTGCTCTACCCGAGGCTCCAGGAGTACCGGAAGGCCCTGGCCGGCAAGCGGGCCGCCATCTACGTGGGCGGGGCGTTCAAGGCCTTCTCCCTGGTGAAGGCCTTCCGCCTCCTCGGCATGGACGTGGTGATGGTGGGCTCCCAGACCGGCACCGAGGAGGACTACCGGGAGCTCTACGAGATCACCGACGAGGGCACGATCATCGTCGACGACACCAACCCGCTGGAACTGGCGGAGTTCGTGCGGGAGAAAGACGTGGACGTGCTGGTGGGCGGCGTGAAGGAGCGCCCCATCGCCCACAAGCTCGGCGTGGGGTTCTGCGACCACAACCACGAGCGCAAGGAGGCCCTGGAGGGCTTCGTGGGCATGCTCAACTTCGCGGACGAGATCTACCGCACGGTGATGAGCCCGGTGTGGCGCTTCGTTCCCCGGCGGGCGGAGGTGAGCCATGGCTGAGCCGGTCCGGACCCCCGCCGACCCGACACCCGTCACCCGTCACCCGTCACGGACGCCCTACGTCTCGACCACCAACGCCTGCAAGCTCTGCAAGCCCCTGGGCGCATGCCTGGCCTTTCGCGGCATCGAGGGGGCGATCCCGTACCTGCACGGCTCCCAGGGGTGCGCCACCTACATGCGGCGCTACCTGATCAGCCACTTCCGGGAGCCCGTGGACATCGCCTCCTCGTCGCTCGGCGAGAAGCAGGCCATCTACGGGGGAGGGCCCAATCTCAAGCAGGGGCTGCGGAACGTCATCGCCAGGTACCACCCCCAACTCATCGGCGTGGCGACGACGTGTCTCACCGAGACCATCGGCGACGACGTGCCGGGGCTGCTGCGTGAGTTCGAGGAGGAGTTCCGCCGGGAAGGCGGGTCCGACGCCCTTCCCCGGCTGGTGCGCGTGTCGACGCCGAGCTACGCCGGGACCCACGCGGAGGGGTTCCACGCGACCGTGCGGGCCCTGGTGGACCAGCTCGCCGCCGGCGGCGACGCGAGCGGGGCGGTGAACCTCCTGCCCGGAGCCGTGTCCCCGGCGGACGTCCGCCACCTCAAGGAGGTGCTGCGGGATTTCGGGCTCGAGGGAACCGTCCTGCCGGACATCAGCGAGAGCCTCGACGGGCCCGCGCAGCTGGACTACGAGGAGCTTCCGCAGGGCGGGACCCCGTTGGCGCGGATCCGTGCCATGGGGTGCGCCCGGGCCACCTTGGAGTGCGGCCGGACGCTGCCGCCCAGCACCGCCGGCACGCTCCTGGCCGAGCGGTTCGGCGTGCCGCTGCACTCCCTGGGGCTTCCCCTCGGCCTGCGGGAGAGCGACCGCTTCTTCGCGGTTCTGGAGGCGGTCTCCGGCCGCAGCACCCCGCGGGAGCACGCCCTGGAACGGGGCCGTCTGGTGGACGCCTACGTGGACGGCCACAAGATCACCTTCGGGAAGCGCGCCGTGGTGTACGGGGAGGCGGATCTCGTGGTGGGCCTCACGGCGTTCCTGGCGGAGATCGGTGTGCGGCCCGTGTTGTGCGCCTCCGGCGAGAAGGGGGGGCGCCTGGCCGACGCCGTGAACGACGTGGCGGGCGACCTCCTGCCCGAGCTCCCGGCCGTGCGCGAGGGCGTGGACTTCTTCGAGATCGCCGAGGAGGCCGAGGCCCTGGCGCCGGACCTGCTCGTCGGGAACTCGAAGGGCTACCACCTGGCGCGTCGGTGGCAGGTTCCCCTGGTCCGGGTCGGCTTCCCGATCCACGACCGGTTCGGCGGCCACCGCACCCTGCACCTGGGGTATCGAGGCGCCCAGACCCTGTACGACCGGATCGCGAACACCCTCCTGGAGGTGAAGCAGGAGGGTTCGGATGTGGGGTACGGATATCTGTGAAGCGGCCCTCAGCTGTCAGCGGTCAGCCATCAGCCAAGGGCATTCCGGGTCTCAGGCCCCAGGCTGACCGTTGAGAGCTGATTGCTGACAGCCAGGAGAGAAAGACCATGACGACGACCGCTGTCGACATTACCAAGCATCCCTGCTTCAACGAAGAGGCCAAGGGCGTGTGCGGGCGGGTGCACCTGCCGGTGGCGCCCAAGTGCAACATCAAGTGCAACTACTGCGACCGGCGCTACGACTGCGTCAACGAGAGCCGGCCGGGTGTCGCGAGCGCGGTGCTCTCTCCGGGCCAGGCCGTCCGGTACCTGGAGCAGGTGCTCGCCAGGGAGCCCCGCATCTCGGTGGTGGGAATCGCCGGACCGGGGGACCCCTTCGCCAACCCGGAAGAGACCCTGGAGACCATGCGGCGGATCCGGGAGCGCTTCCCGGAGATGCTCCTGTGCGTCTCGACCAACGGCCTCGCCCTTCCGAGGTACCTGGACGAGGTGGCGGCGGTCGGCGTGTCCCACGTCACCGTCACCGTCAACGCGGTCGACCCGCAGATCGGCCAGAAGATCTACGCGTGGGTGCGCGACGGCAAGGTCATCCACCGCAACCTCAGCGGCGCCCGGGTCCTCCTGGAGCGGCAACTCGCGTCCATCCGGGGGCTCAAGGAGCGGGGGATCGTGGTCAAGGTGAACACGATCGTGATCCCCGGGGTCAACGACCACCACGTGCCCGAGGTGGCCCGCGCCATGGCGGCGTTGGGCGTGGACGTACTGAACTGCATGGCCATGGTGCCCAACGCCGGCACACCCTTCGAGCACGTGCCGGAACCGAGCCACGGGCAGATGGCGGAGATCCGGGACCGGGCGGAAGCCCACCTGCCGCAGATGAAGCACTGCCAGCGCTGCCGGGCGGACGCGGTCGGCCTCCTGGAGGAGGACCAGTCCGCCGAGTTCGCCTCGTGCCTGGAGGAGTGTGCGGGCCACCTGGAACTCGAGACCGAAGGGCGCCCGTTCGTGGCCGTGGCCAGCCTGGAAGGGGTCCTCGTCAATCAACACCTGGGGGAGGCGGCCACCTTCCAGGTGTGGGGACCCGATGCCACGGGGCAGGGGTTCCGGCTCGTGGAGGAGCGGGAGGCCCCGCCCAAAGGCGGCGGCGTGGATCGCTGGCGGGCCCTGGCCGCGGTGCTCCACGACTGCAGGGCCGTGTTGGTGAGCGGTGTCGGCGAGGGGCCCCGGGCCATCCTGGGAGACGCGGGCGTCGCGCCCGTGGAGATGAGCGGGTTCATCGAGCTCGGGCTCCAGGCCGTGTACTCCGGGAGCGAGTTGACGGCGTTCCGGCGCCGGCGGGCCGGCGCCGGGTGCTCCAAGGGGATGGGTTGCAAGGGAGACGGCGCCGGTTGCGGGTGACGATCGGAAGGGCGTCGGTGGAGAAGCCAACCTCCGGGCTCGAGCGGAAGGCAGGGTGCCCGAAGCGGAGCGCCGGACCGAAGAAGGAGGACTCCATGTGCGGGATGGGCGGAAAGTGCGGTGGTGGGTCCGGCGGGTGCGGGCCGAGCGGCGGTCGCAACCTCAAGGGCACGTGGGAGAAGGCGATCGAATACGCGTCGGTCCCCGTTCACGGGACCCTGTCGCGGCGGCTTCGAAAAGGGGTGCGTCTGCAGATCAACGAGGGGCCGGTGTACGACGACGCGGTCTTCTTCCTCGGGGAGGAGTTCGTGCGCATCACGGTCCAGGGCGGGGACGGGAGCAGTGCGAACTGCTACCACGACTGGAGCCGGATCGGCTCGATCCGCACGTTCAGCGCGGCACAGCCCTGAAACGGGGGGAGGGCGGACGGGGGAGCCCGGGGGTCAGAAGGCGCTCCGGGCTCCCATCGTCTCCGCCGCGCGGTCCCGCAGCAGCTTGGAGGACTCCGCGAGCAGCGGGGAGAGGAAGCGGTAGAGTCCGAACACCACGTCGATGTTCTCGCTGCCCCCGAGGCCGAAGTAGCACAGGAAGTGGTCGATGGCCGTGATCAGGGGCTTCGTCTCCCGGGCCTTCCGGATGGAGGCCAGGTACTCCCCGTTGCGCTGGTTGAGGAAGTCCCAGAAGCGCTCGGGGTCGCAGAACGAGCGCAGCCCGTGACACACGTAGATCGCGGAGCCGAGGTCCTGCAGGAAGACGTTCCGGCGCTCCTCCGACATGGGTACCGCGCCGGCGATGCCCTTGACGAGGGTGAAGTACAGGGCCGCGAGTTCCTCGTCGCGCACCCGCACCTTGTCGCCGCTCAACTGCATCACCACCGCCAGGGCCTCGGCGCCGCGCTCGTGGATGGGCGCCCAGCTGAGGCGCAGGAACTCGGCGGCGATCCCGTGCACCGGATCCCAGACGAACGGGACGAATCCCCCCGCGGAGGTCGTGGGGTCGGGCAGGCGCCCCGAAGCGACTTCCTGGCCCTCCGGACGGTCCTCCCGCCGGCTGGTCTGCGCGTGTTCCATGGCCCGAGAAGCTTCCCCTGTTCGTTCGAGTGGCCGGCCGCGCCCCGGGGAGAGGACTTCCTCGCGCCCCGGCGGGTCCGTCGCCGTCTTCCCTATCGGCGCGCGACTCCGCGGACTTGACGGGGAAAGTCGCGGGTATTCTCGGCGGGCGGCGGGTGGGACGTCGAGCAGGCGAGCGGGCGGGGAGACCTGTCGCCCGGGTCCCCTGCGGTGCCCGGGGTCCGAACGTTCGCCGGAAACGCCCTGGCAAGTCCGATGCCGGCCGACCCCTTGTGCCACCTCCTCATCGCCGGGTCGGCCCCAGCGCACAACGGGGAAGGGTGTCCACCGTGTGGAACTGGGGGTTGCGTGCGCTTCTCCTGGCCTTCGCGTTGACACGCCGTCCCGCGCGATATATCATTCGACATCGAATAGAACGAAGTCGAAAGAAATGTGGGGCCATGGGCACTCGCCACAAGGGACCAGGGGAGGAAGTTGCCGCCCTCGACTGCTTCATCAAGCTGATGCGGGCAGCCAGCTCCGTGTCCTCCGCGGTCCACAGGCATCTCGCGGGCGAACGGCTGACGGAGAGCCAGTTTGCCGTCCTGGAGGCTCTTCACCACCTGGGCCCGATGAGTCAAAAGACCCTGTCGCAGAAGATCCTGAAGAGCGGGGCCAACATCACCACGGTGGTCGACAACCTGGAGTCCCGTGGGCTCGCGGAGCGGAAGCGGGATTCATCCGATCGTCGCGTGGTCTTCGTGCACCTGACCCCTGAAGGCCGAGAGGTGATTCAGCGGTTGTTTCCGATCCATGCGAAAAGGATCTCGGAAGCGATGGGCAAGCTCGAAACTCAGGAACAGAAGGTCTTGGGTGCGCTCTGTCGAAAGCTTGGTTCGATGAATATGCCATCTGGTGAGGCGAGATCGTTGCGCCGATCGGAGCAGGACCACTCACCCCGTCCCGATGCGGCTCAAATGAAGGACAACGGAGAAGGAGAACAACGATGAAGAACATACTCCCCCACACCGACGGCGGTCTGATCACTCCCGAAAACTCGGCGGTCGTCTTCATCGACCACCAACCGCAGATGTTGTTTGGGGTAGCGAACATCGAGCGCCAGCAACTCGTCAACAACGTCGTTCTGCTGGCCAAGGCGGCCAAGGAGTTCGGCGTGCCCAGCGTGCTCACTGCCGTGGAGACGGAGTCTTTCAGCGGCTACATCTGGCCGCAATTGATGGACGTCTTTCCCGGGCAGCAGCCCGTGGAACGCTCCAGCATGAACTCCTGGGACGATGCCGGGTTCCGTAAGGCCATCGAGGCGACGGGTCGCAAGAACATCCTCCTCGCCGGGCTGTGGACGGAGGTCTGCGTGACGTGGCCCACGTTGAACATGCTCGATGCCGGGTACAACGTCTACATCGTCGAAGACGCCTGTGGCGCCACCTCCCAGGCGGCCCACGATGCGGCGCTGCGCCGCATGGTGCAGGCCGGGGCCGTGCCGATGACCACCATCGCGACCGTCCTGGAGTTCCAGCGCGACTGGGCGAACCGGGAACACTACGACGCGTTGCTGACGCTGTTCCGCGAGCACGGCGGGGCCTACGGAAGCGGCATCGAGTATGCCTACTCGATGGTGCACAAGGCTCCCCAGGCGGCCGCCAACCCCCACGTCGTGGCCAGGTGAGGCTCCTGCGCACGGTGCCGGGGGCCCGCTTGCGGTCTTCGGCCCGCCGCAGGCCGCCAGGTAACCCGGAATCCACGTCGCCGTCTCTCGTACCGTGCGGACGGGGCGCGAGGCGGAGTCCGACCGCGCCATCCACCCGTTTCTTCGCGGGCTCTGGACTCGCGAAAGGAGTGCCGCCGTGAACGCTGTCCGACAACCGGATCTGATCTTCCCCAGCCAACCCACCCTCGAGGGCGCCGGCGTCCGCCTGCGCCGGGGTGTCGGCCACGACCGGAGCCTGATCGAGCGATTCGACCCCTTCCTGCTGCTCGACGACATCCACTCGACGGATGCCGACGACTATGTCGCCGGTTTCCCGTGGCACCCGCATCGCGGCATCGAGACGGTGACCTACGTCATTCGCGGCGAGGTCGACCACGGCGACAGCATCGGCAACCGGGGTGCCATCGGGTCGGGGGACGTTCAGTGGATGACCGCCGGCAGCGGGATCGTCCACCAGGAAATGCCGCAGCGCTACCCGGGCGACATGCGCGGACTGCAACTGTGGGTCAATCTGCCCGCCAGTCACAAGATGATGTCACCGCGGTACCGGGACGTGCCGGCCGCCACCATCCCGGAATGCCGGTTGGACGACGGAACCACCATCAAGGTGGTCGCCGGGCGCGTCAACGGCTGCGAGGGTCCGGTCACCGATATCGTGCGGAGCCCGGAGTACCTGGACGTCTCCGTGCCCGCGAAAGGCAGCTTCACGCACCCCACGGTTGGCAGCCACACGGTGTTCGCCTACGTCCTGGAGGGCGACGGCACCTTCGGTCCGGGAGTCCGGTCCGCCGCCAGTGAAGATCACGTGGTGCTGTACGGCCCCGGGGAGTCCGTTTCCATCCGAGGCGGCGACGACGGGGTCCGGTTCCTGCTCTTCGCCGGAGAACCCCTGCGCGAGCCCGTCGCGTGGAGGGGTCCCATCGTCATGAACACCCAGGCGGAATTGGATCTCGCGTTCCGGGAGTACCGGGACGGCACGTTCATCAAAGAGGGCAGGCATCCGTGATGCCTCGAGCAGGCCAACTTCCACCTGGCCGGACAGGAGGCCCCATGAAGCGGGAAAAGCCCAACCCCCAAGTGATTCCCCTGCCCAACGGCCCCTACTACTACTTCACCGACTTCCAACCCCAGCCGGTCGCCGGCCTGCAGGGCCCGGCGGGCGAGGGGTTCACCAATCCGCGGGGCACTGCCCTGTGCCGGTGCGGGCAGTCGGGCAACAAACCGTTCTGCGACGGCACCCACGGAGCCAAGGGGTTTTCGGGTGAGAAAGGCACGCTGGCCGCTCCCGATCGTCGCAAGGATTACGTCGGGGCCAGGATCACCGTTCACGACAACCGGGCCATCTGCAGCCACTCGAAGGAGTGCTTCCGCAACCTTCCCGAAGTGTTCGACCCGGACGGACGGCCCTGGATCCTCCCCGACGGGGCCAGCGCGGAACGGATCATCGAGACGGTCAAGAGATGCCCCTCCGGCGCCTTGAGCTACTCGGTCGACGGGGTGGAGCACCGGGACCAGGATCGGGAACCGATGGTCACCGTCAGCAAGGACGGTCCCTATTGGCTGACCGGCGGCGTGGAATTGATCGGGGAGGGGCGCAACGAAGGCGCCTCCCTGGAGCACTGCACCCTGTGTCGCTGCGGGGAGTCCGCCAACAAACCCTTCTGTGACGGGGCCCACCTGGATGCGGGGTTCAAGGACGGGCAGGGTTGAGGCATCGGGGGCCGTGAGAGGGTTCAGCGAAAGGGCTGCCGCGGAAGAAGAAGCCGTTGAAACGGCCCCCCCGCCGAGGCCGGCTGTCCCCTGGAAAGCCGCCTTCGGGGCAGGCAAGGTGTTCCGCATGGTCTGCGGCCAGGGCTGAAGACCCTCGATCGCCAGTTCGCCACGCCCCACGACGTGGAACCCGGCCAGCACCGCAGGGCCCTCGGGGTCGCGGCGGGGACGGCGTCGGTCTCAGAGGAGTGTTCGGAGAGGCGCAAGCAAAGAAGTAGTCCGAGGAATTCCCGGGAGAGGTTCACGACAGGGCCCCGAGCGATCGGGGCTCTCGTCGTCTCAGGGCGGAGTCTCGCAAGCTTGTCCCTTTCCTCGGACTCCCTCGGCGAAGGCCGCTTTCGGCCCCCTCTTCATCCGGCCACCCAACGAAGAGGGCGACCCCGCCGCTAAGCCCGCGTCGGTGTGCTGGAAAACGTGTACCGACCAGCTGTGGAGAGCCGATCTTCGCGGCAGGAGCCTGTCCAAGATTCCGCCCAGCCGCGTGCCCGGCCCCGGCGAGTAGTACCGAGGCCCCACAGGCGTCCCCCAGCGCCCCCATAGACGTCCCTCTCTGTGCCCTCAGAGGCGCAGACCAAGGTAATTGGCGCCGAATCCCTCCTGAAGCGAACCCCTGGGGCCGTCTGGTACGTCTCCGCCTTTCGCGGGTCGATTTCGGAGGCGCGAGAGATGTCCTGTGGGACGCGCAGGTTGTGCCCGATGCCGTGCTCTCCCGAACCCGGCCCGCCCAGGGGTTTCCACCCTTGGCTCTGTGCGTTTTGGGGAAGACAGGGTGTGTGTGATAAATAGAGCAAACGGCTGCAAGGTGGCGCGGGGGTTCCCACACAACCTGACAAGGAGTCCATCAATCCAGTATTCCAGCGTTCATCGTCCGAGTGGTTCAGCCGTTCTTGCCTTTCGGGGGGAGGTCGTCAAGGTCCGGCTCGGTGTCTGGTGACCGGGGTGTGGCTGTAGGTGGGGGAAGGGCCCACCCGCCGCCGCACCGCCTCTGGATCTTGCGGGTGCTGGCAATGTTGTCCGGGGTGGCGGGGTTCATCGTGGTCGACGGTGGCCTGCAACTTCTCGACTGGGTGCCAGCCGAGGATCCGGCCGTCTCCGAGGGGCGTACCCACCAAAAGGGGTTTCTTCCGTTCGTGGAGTCCGAGCCGGGTGTTCTCACCATCCGGCCCGAGTGGTCCCGCCGCCGGGAGGTCTACCGCGCCAGGAAGGGGCAGTTGGCAGGACGAGTCTTCCTGTACCCCGGGTTCCGCCCGGTTCGCCTCCACAAGGCGAAACCGCCCGGTGTGCTGCGGGTGTTCGCGTTCGGCGGGTCCAGCACTTTCGGCCTGTTCGCCGGCAAGGATCGTGCGTTCCCCGCCGTCCTGCAGCGGCGTCTCGCAGAGGCGTTCCCGGACCACTCCGTGGAGGTGATCAACCTCGGCTGCTCGGGGTTGAACAGCGAGCAGGTGAGCGTTCTCGTCGATGCGGTCGGCGACCTGGCTCCCGACCTTCTGATCGTCTACTCCGGTCACAACGAGATGCTCCAGGGAGAGCGGCCGACTCGCCTTTGGGAATCCCTGGTGGGCAGACTCCACCGCGGGCTGCTCGAACTCTCCGGCGTCTACCGCTGGATGAACGGCGGGGTGGAACGGTTCCGGCAATGGAAGGACCTCGAGGTCGTCGCGGATGACGCCGACCATATATCCGCGGAATGGATCCCGGTGTTCGACCCGGTCGAGCTTCCTCCGGACCAGCGGCGACACCCGAGCCCGGCGTTTGTTGACCGGGCGGCCCAAACCTTCGTCGCGAGCCTTGGGAGGATGGTCGACAGTGCGCGGAAGATGTCGGTTCCGATCCTGTTCGTGCTGCCGGTCGCCAACCTCTTCCACCCGCCTCTAGTCTCTGCCAGCGAACCCGGTTTCGCCCGGGACGGGGAACTCGACGCCTTGCTCCGTGCCGGGCGGCTTGCCCTGGAACAGGGAAGGGCCGCCGGGGCAGTCGGGCCGCTCTCGCGGGCGGTCGAGCTTTCCCCGACGTACGCCAGAGCCTGGTACCTGTTCGGGTTGGCGCAACTGAGTCTCGGACAGACGGGCATGGGGTGGGCCGCCCTCCGGCGATCGCGTGACCTGGACGTGCGCAAGCACACCATCACGACGCGACTGCAGCAGTCCCTGATCGACACGTTGGAGGCATCCGGGGTGCCCTGGGTCGACCCGAGGCCCCCCTTCTACCGCGAGCCCGACCCGGCCTACGCCAAGACCGTCTTCACGGACCACTGTCACCCGACGGCGCAGGGCCACGCACTGTTGACCGACCTCCTTCTGCCCGAGGCGATCCGCCTGCTGCAATCGCAGCAGGAGGGAGCTCTCCTCTGAGAGCTTGCCGTCAGCGGCACGGCGAGGGACGCGGGTCGTGCGCATCTTCCCCAACGCCGGAAAGTGGCTGGCCCGGACCCGGGCTAGGGAAGGAGGTCGAGCAGGTCCGCGGGATTTCGGGCGAGGAACTCGGCGCCGGCCTCCCGAAGTTCGTCGGCCGTGCGGAAGCCCCAGAGCGCACCGACCGCCTTCATGGCGGCGGCGCGCGCCGTCCGCATGTCGGTGGCGGTGTCGCCGAGGTACAGGATCTCTCCGGGGGGCACGCCCAGGCCGGCGGCGATCTCCAGGGCTCCCGCGGGGTCGGGCTTCTTCGGCGCCGAGGGGCGGGCGCCGAGCACGGCCCGGAAGCTCCACCGCCCCAGGAGGCGGGCGACCACGTCCACCGTGGCCTCGTGGGGCTTGTTGGAGAGGATCGCCGTGGGGACCTCCCGGGACTGCAGGGCGTCGAGCAGGCCGGGGACGCCGGGATAGGGCCGGGTCTTGACGACGGAGCGGATCTCGTACTCGGCACGCATGGCTGCCGCGTGCAGCGCGAGGCGCTCCGGCGTCCGCTCGGGCTCGGGGACGGCCCGCCGCACGAGCATCTCGATCCCCTCCCCCACGAAGTAGCGGTACGCGTCCAGGGGATGGGTGGGCAGGCCCGAGCGGAGGAGCACCGCGTTCATCGAGTCGGCCAGGTCCTCCAGGCTGTCGAGGAGCGTGCCGTCCAGGTCGAAGATCACCGCTCTGGCTGCCATGGGCTTCCCTCCGGGGTTCGGGAGTGCGCCGGGTCGCCGAGCAGTGTGCCAGCCCGCGGGCGGCGGGGGCAATTCGCTTCGGTTCCTGGATCTCAACCCCCGGAGCGCAGGGCGGGGGAGAGCGCCACGAGCGCTGCGCCCAACCGCAGGAGTTCCTCCCGCACGTCCTTCACCAGGCGCCGTGTCCACCGCCGCGGCAGCCCCTCGAGTCCGTAGAGGGCCCCGGCCACGGCACCGGCGATCGTGCCCGTCGTGTCCGCGTCGCCCCCCAGGTTGACCACGCGCACGAGGCACTGCTCGAACGAGGTGGTGGTGAACAGGCTGTGGAACACGGCCCGCAGGGTGTCGCCGACGAACCCCCCGGCGGGGCCCGGGCCGCTCCGGAAGGAGAAGCTGGGGTGGAGCGACTCCAGTGTCTGGGCTACCGCGAGGAGTTCGCGGGGGGGTGCTCCCCGGAGCGCGAGGTGGATCAACCGCCCGACGGCCACGCACGCCGCGTCGGAGAGCGGGTGGTTGTGGGTGAGGCGGGCCTGCTCCACGGCCACCCGCTCCAGCAGCGAGTCGTCGCCCACGCTGAACAGGGCCGCCGGCGCCACGCGCATGACCGCGCCGTTTCCGGCGTCCCACTCGCAGGGGGGGGCGGCGAGGGTCTTGAAGTGCAGGTAGCGTCGGATGCCCCGGGCGCAGGTGGAACCGACGTCCACGGGTCCTGACCGGAGCCAGTGGGCGAACTCTTCCGCGGCCGCCGCCGGGTCCCAGCCCCCCACGCGGACCAGCGCCCGGCCGAGGCACAGGCTCATCTCCGTGTCGTCCGTCACCTGTCCCGGGCGCAGGCGCAGCCACCCGCCGCCCCGGATCCTGCGGTGCACGCCGTGGCGCGCGCGGATCTCGGAGGGGGTCAGGAACTCCACCGTCGCCCCGAGGGCGTCGCCCACCGCGGCTCCCAGCAGGCATGCCTGGGCCCGGGAGACCAGTTGCGGCGCGTCCATTCGTCGCCCTGCCTCAGTACAGCCGCAGGCGGAGGTCGTACTCGCCGCCGATGACGATGACCTCCTCCTCTCCGCGCAGGATGCTCGAGTGGAGGAACGACCCGTCGAAGAAGACCTTGCAGAGGGGGACCTCCGCCTCCAGCACCCGGGTGCCGAACTCCCACGCCCTCTCGAAGTCGCGGGTGAAGGAGTTGAGGTTGTTGAGGCGCACGAGGTACCGGTCCGGGCCGAGGGGCCGCAGCACCTCGTGCTCCCCCCAGTCGTACACCCCCCGGTAGAGCGTGAGGTGGGTCGCGGGGCCGTGTCGCCGGCGGACCTCCTCCTGCACGAACTCGTACAGGACGTCCAACTGCCCCAGGATGCAGTTGGTGCGCGCGGACCCGTCCATGCGGTCCTTGAGGTACCGCAGGTACTCCTCCGAGTCGGGCGAACGGATGGGGGCCCGGTGGAAGGTGGGCGGCAGGCCGAGCCGGCTTTCCGCCCACCCCCTGAGAACCGCGCCTTCCGTGGAGTTGGCGTCCACCATCCAGCCCCTCAGGAAGCGGAGGTAGCTGTTCTTCAGGCTGACGCGCCCCGTGGGCGTCGATTCGGCCTTCCACTGGTGGAGGTGGAACGCGACGTCCATGTAGTCGCGGAACAGGGCCGCCCGCTGCTCCCACGACTCGCACTCGCCCAGGCGCTCGAACAGGCACCGGTGGGCGTGCCGCACGCCCTGGACCTCGATCGCCTGGGGGTGCCGGTTGAACGGGAGCGAGCCGAGGACCCAGGCGGGCACGTTGCATAGATTGAACGGAAAGCCGCCGCCCATGTCGCGCTCGCCGAAAAAGAGAACCCCCCGGCCCGGAGGAATGGGATGAAGAGCCGCGGTTGGGTTCGCGGTTGGGCCGGGGGGTTCGGGAGACTCGGTCGAAGGGAGGGGGGCGACGGGGTCGCCCCCCTCTTCCGGTGCTACAGGCTCTTGGAGATGCTGACCACGAAGCGCTCGTCCATGGCGTCGTCGGCGAAGCCGGAGTCGATCTTGTCCCGCTCGAAGGTGTTCGAGAAGGTGAGGCCGAGATCGAAGCCGACGATCGGGTACGTCACGCCCACGCTGTAGTGCGCGTAGCTGAAGCCGTCCGGCGAGGTCTTGTCGCCGTCCACGTCCTGGTACCCGACGAGGAAGGACAGACCCAGGTCGTAGGGAAGGGAGAGGTCCAGCGTGCCGCTGATGTAGCTGGCCGCGTCGTCCTCGCCGAAGAAGTCGGGGGAGTAGTAGTACTTGGCGCCGAGGCTCGGGGAGAGCGCGATGTCGGCGAAGGTGTAGCCCGCGCCGATGTAGAGCTCGAGGTAGTCGAACTCGGTCCCGTTCTCACCGAGTTCGTCCTTCCCTCCCGACTTCGGGTAGTTGTAGTACACCGCGCCGACGTCGTAGCTGAAGTTGCCCACGTCGTTGGCGAAGCCCGCGTAGTAGTCGATCTCGATTCCGCCGCCGAAGCTGACGTTGGACGCCCAGGTGCCCACGTACACGCCCACCGGGTGCGCGTAGTCGAAGCTGCCCTGGATGGCGAAGTTGGAGTTGGTCTGGGAGATGCCCCGGAACAGGTAGTCGGACACGCCGGTGACCGTGGCGCTGAAGTTGCTGGCGTCGAAGGCGCCGCCTTCCTCGGCGGCCGCCGGCAGGGCGGCGGCGAACAGGGCGGCGCAGGCGATGAGGGTGGCGATCTTCTTCTTCATGGTCTTCTCCTCGTTTCGTTCGTTTCCGGTTCGTGTGGTCGAGATGTTCGAGTCAGTGGAGTCCATCCTGTAAGGGTCTCGGGGTCCAGGGTCTCTCCTTTCCGTTCGGTTCGGGAGCAGCCGGGCACGCCGGGGGCGGGTGCCCCCGGCGGCCGGGCTGCTTTGCCTACGCGTGCTTCTCGGCCAGGGCGTTTACGCCGGCGGGTGCGGGCTTGCCGGAGGAGCCGCCCGCCGGGGGACGGGAGGTCACGATGTCGGGGAAGATGAACTCGGGGTACGCGCTCAGGCCGTGCTCGGAGAAGTCGCAGCCGGTGAGTTCCTCTTCCTCGGTCAGTCGGATCCCCATGATCGCCTTGATCAGCTTGAACAGGATGAAGCTGGAGCCGAAGGCCCAGAGGAAGCCGGCCCCGATGCCGAGGGCCTGGACGCCCAGTACCTGCACGCTGAACCCCTCCACGTTGAAGAGGCCGGCGGCGAGGGTTCCCCAGGCGCCGCACACGCCGTGCACCGACACCGCGCCCACCGGGTCGTCGACGCCGATCTTGTCGAAGAACACCACCGACTCCGTGACCAGCACGCCGGCCACCAGACCGATGAGGATCGCGGAGAGGGGGCTCACGTTGGCGCACCCGGCGGTGATCCCCACCAGGCCGGCGAGGCAGCCGTTGAGCGTCATGCCGACGTCCGGCTTACCGAAGCGCATCCAGGTGTAGTAGATCGTGGACACCAGCCCGCCGGCCGCGGCCAGGGCCGTGGTCACCGCGATGAGGGCGATGGAGGTGTCGCCGGTCGTCGTGGAGCCCGGGTTGAAGCCGAACCAGCCGAAGAACAGGATCAGCACGCCGAGGGCCGCCAGGGGGATGGAGTGTCCCGGGAGCGCCTGGGGCTTCCCGTTGCGGTACTTGCCGATGCGGGGACCCACCACGATGGCTCCGGCGAGGGCCGCCCAGCCGCCGATCGAGTGAACGACCGTGGAGCCGGCGAAGTCGATGAAGCCCATGCCTTCCAGCCAGCCCGAGCCCTTGTACAGGCTGCCCCAGGCCCAGCTGCCGAACACGGGGTACACGATCGCCGTGATGAGAACGCTGAAGATCAGGTAGGAGCTGAACTTCATCCGCTCGGCCACGCCGCCGGAGACGATCGTGGCGGCCGTGGCGGCGAACACGAGCTGGAACATGAAGAACGCGTAGACCCACGGGTCTCCCTCGACGGCGAAGTCGCTCAGCATGAAACCCGAGGCCCCGAACCAGCCGGTGCTGGAGACCCCGAACATGATGCCGAAGCCGATGAAGAAGAACGCGATGGCTCCCATGCCGAAGTCCATGAAGTTCTTCATCAGGATGTTGCAGGCGTTCTTGGCAC
>CAZJSF010000022.1:0-22307 GCA_964548515.1 uncultured Thermodesulfobacteriota bacterium | reverse complement strand
CGGGCGGAGAGCGCTCGTCCATGGTGGGCTAGAGAAGCCCCAGGCGCCGGGCGGTCACGTCGGGCACCGCCCAGGCGACCAGGATCCCCGCCAGTTCCTGGCGGGCCTTCACCTTCTTGTACTTGGCCCCCTTCGCCCCCTTGACCCAGTGCTCGCAGTCCTCCCAGTCCAGGTGTACGCGGAGTTCGCCCTCCACAAGGCTGAGATAGAGGGGGTAGCTCAGCCCTTCAGCCAGGCTGTCGGGCCCCAGGCCATCGATCCAGGATCCGTCGCCGGAACGCAGCTCCGGCCGCTCTCCCCGGGAAAACGCCGTGGCAATGGCGTCGCACCGCTCGTTGAGCGCGTGCCCCGAGTGGCCCCGCACGTGCTCCCACGCCACCGGGAGCCCGGACCGCCGGCACAGCTCGTCGAGCTGCTCCCACAGGTCACGGTTCAGCACCTCGCCTCCATCCGCCTTCTTCCAGCCTCGCCGCTTCCAGGCGTGGATCCATCGGGAGATCCCGTCGTGGAGGTAGCGCGAATCGGTGACCACCCGAACCGCCTCTCCCGCCCGGGAACGGCGCAGCCCCTCGATGGCGGCCAGCATCTCCATGCGGTTGTTCGTGGTATGCCGCTCCCACCCCCCGATCTCCTCGAAACGGCCGCCTCGATCCAGTACCGCCGCCCACCCGCCCGGGCCGGGGTTCCCCTGGCACGCGCCGTCGGTGTAGATGACGAGGTCGGAACTGCGCTGCTTGCCCATGGCGTTCCCCGCGAGTCCCCCGGTTGACACCCTTGCTGCCGCCCTTCTACCCTGTGCGCGCTCCGTTTTCGAGCCCCTTTTCGCGGCGGGAGGCACCTCATGGTCTTCGGATGGCTCACCGGGTCGAAGAATTCGGCGGGCAAAGCGCTCGAGAAGGGCCGAAAGCTCTCCGCGCAGGGACGCTGGGCGGAAGCCCTGACGTACTACGACGAGGCGCTCGAGGACCCGTCCTGTTCCGACGAGGCCCGGAGCGGCGCCCGGGTCTGTCGCGAGAAACTCGTCGAGTCGAACCTCGCCGAAGCCCGGGCCTTCGCCACCGCCGAGGAGCCGGACCGGGCCCTGGAGCACGCCCGGCTGGCGCTGGAACTGGCGGGCCAGGAGCAGGATCTCCGTGAAAGGGCCGAAGCAGCCCTGGCGGGGTCGGCGACGGCGGTCCCGGAATCCGCGCCGGTGGCCTCACGGCCCCGGGAGAGGCTCTTCGCCCCCTCCTGCGCCGGCTCCTGCTCCGAGCCGTGCGGCGAGCCCGGGGAAGTGCACGAATCGGGCGCCGAGGTCGACGACCTCTTCGAGTTCTACCTCGACGCGGTGACTCCCCAGGAGCGCGAAGCGTTCGAGGTATTGGACGGATCGTTCCGGGAAGGCTTCGTCCTGCTCCAGCAGGGGGCTATCGACGAGGCCAGGCCTCTCCTGGAGGCCTCCGCCGCGGAGCATCCGGAGGCGCCGGCCCCCCATTACGCCCTGGGACTGCTCGCGGCCCTGGCAAGGACCGGGGAAGCGACGGACCACTTCGGTCGCGCCCTCGGAGCCGATCCCGACTTCGCCCCGGCAGCCCACCACCGCGCCGACGCGCTCCGGGAGACCGGAAACCCCGGGGAAGGGGCGCGGCTGCTCGAAGAGTGGCTGAACGGTCATCCCGAAGACGGAGAGGCGCAGGTCCTCCTCTCGGCCTGCCGCCTGGAAGCGGGGGACGCCACGGGGGCGCTGCAGGCCGCGGAGCAGGCCGACCGAACGGTCCCCGTCGAGGACCCGAGGCCCAGGCTCCTCAAGGCGCGGGCCCTGGCCACCCTCGGGCACCGGGACCAGGCCATCGGGGCCCTTCAGGCCGTCGCGGCGCGGCGTCCCGACCTCCTCGAGGCCCTTGTCCCCCTGGGCCGGCTGCTCGTCGAAAAGGGGGGCCCGGCGGCGGAGAAGGCCGCGGAGATCTTCAAGGCCTGCTACCGACTCGATCCCCAGAGGGGTTGGTGGCACCTGCTTCGGGTCGCCGAAGCCTACGGGGCGCGGGGCTGGAAGAAGGAGGCCCTCGACCTGCTCCACCAGGTCGAAGGCGAACTGCCCGAGGGCGACGAAGCCCACGCCGAGTGGAAGGCGGTCCGGGACGGGCTCGAGGCCTAGGACAAACGCCAGCTGGGGCAAACGTCTCGCTCCAGGGCCCTCCTGAACTCGGGCCCCTCCACCCCGTGAGGGCGAAGCCCCCGAATTCCCGCGGTCGGGCGAGCTCTTCCCCCGTCTCACCGGCTCCGAGCCCGACGGATTCTCGGGACTTCGATCCCTGGGGCGGGTTCCCGGGGCGGCCGCTGCCGAGTCTCCGCCGCAGCCGCCTCGGGTGGCAGGGAATCGGGGGGGGCACGCGTCTTCGCGGTTCTCGTGTCGCCATCCGGCGCTCATCGGACGGCAGCATGTCCGGCGGAGGCGCAAGGCGAGTCGCAGGCCCCGACCACCTCCTCGGGCCTTTCGAGGTCGATCAAGGGACGAAGGCGCACGACCGTGAAATTGGAGAGCCTCGGCTGGGACCCCCTCTGGGCTGGGACCCTGGCCTCGCTCGAACTCGGTGACCTGGAACCCGCACGAGTGAGCTTCGCCTCGCGGGAACGCTACCGCGTTCTCACCGAAGCGGACGAACGTTGGGCGCTGCTGCCCGGCACGGCGAGGCTGGACGATGTGTCGCCGATGCCTGTGGTCGGCGATTGGGTCGCCTTGGAGCGCACCGAAGGCGAGACCAATCGGATACGCGGGGTGATTCCGCGTCGCACGACCCTCGGCCGCGCCCGGGCAGGAGAACGCAAGAAGGAGCACCCGACGGTCGCGAGACAGCAGGTGATGGCGGCCAACGTCGATGTCGCCGTCATCGTCTGCGGCCTCGACCGCGACTACAACCCCAGGCGCATCGAACGCTACGTCACCCTGGCGTGGGGAGGGGGCGTCGAGCCGGTGATCCTCCTCAACAAGGCGGATCTCTGCCCCGATGCGGACCAGAGGGCCGAGGAGGTCCGGGCGTTTGCGCCTGGAGCGACGGTCGAGACGCTCTCCGCCCTCGACGGGGCAGGCATCGGCATGGTGCGTGCCCTGGTGCCTCCGGGGAGGACCGGTTGCCTGCTCGGCTCTTCGGGTGCCGGGAAGTCGACGATCCTGAATGGCCTGATGGGAGGCGGGCGCCAGAGGACCCGCGCGATCTCGGACACCACCGGCAAGGGACGCCACACGACGACCCACCGCGAACTGCTGGTCATTCCCGGTGGGGGAGTGATGATCGACACCCCCGGCCTCAGGGAGGTCGCCCTGTTCGCCGACGAGGAGGCGCTATCCGCGGCCTTCGGCTCCATACGGGACCTGGCTCGACGGTGCCGCTACACCGACTGCTCCCACACCGCGGAACCTGGATGCGCGGTCCTGTCCGCGGTTGAGGCGGGAGCACTCGACGCGGAGCGACTGGAGTCGTTCCACCGCCTCGGCAGGGAGATCTCCTACCACCAGGCGGTCGAGTCCTCCTCGGCGGCCAGCGTGGAGCGAGCCAGGTGGAAGTCGATCCGGAAGGAAGTGCGAAGACTCTACAAGAGCCGCTGAAAACCTTGCTAACCCACCGATGGCCGTCCGGTTGACTACGGCGTTCACACCCGGATTCCCATCCACTCCTGTGGCGGGCAGGAAGACCGCACGGCAACCGCTGGGGTTCAGTCCGCGGCGATCGCTTCCAAGAGCGAGTCTCTCGCCTTTTCCCAACGCAGCCGTCCGATGTGCTTCCACAAGACGGTGCCGTTCCTGCCGACGAGAAAGAACATGGGCGTTCCGAGCACGCCGTAGGCGTCCGCCGTCCTCTCCGGCCCGCCCGTCATGCCGTCCATGAGGACCTGGGCCCGGAAGCCGAATCTCTCCGACCGGACCAACCGTTCCACGGCCGCCGGTTCCGAGACGGCGATGCAGACGATTTCCAGTCCGTCGGTCCGGTCGTGGAGGTCGGAGATGGCGTTGAAGCTGGGGATGCTGTCCTCGCAAGGCTTGCAGGGAAAACTGATGAACGCGATCAGCACCGGATGATCCTGGAGTGCCCGGTCCAACGAGTACGGGGCACCGTCCACGGACGGAAGGTCGAACGGGGGCGCCCTGTCTCCCAGCCGCACTTCCCCGGCCACGGCGGTCCCGTGGAGCATCAGGACCGCTGCCGCCAGCACGCGGCGAGCGCGAAGTCCAATGGCAGTTCGTCCTGTCTTGGCCCCGGAGGAAGGCGCTCTCGCAGTGTCGTGGGCCATTTCGCCTCCACGGTGTGCGTTCCACGCTAACCAGCCGGGGGAGCGTACCCCGGTTCAGCCAGTTCGGAAAAGCACACGGGGGGGGCACTTCCGTGATTATCTGGTTTCGGGTCTGCGGTCCGGCAGGTGGGTTTACGTCAGGCCACGCAGGACCAGGATCGACGCAGTACCCGCGAACGGACGCTCCGCGAAACCGTGAGCCGCGGTTTCCCGGCAGATGTCGGAAGACGCAACCCTCAGGACCGCCGCGAATTCCCCAGATAGATCGCGAGCAACGCCAACGCCGCCCCCGACAACTCCGTCGCCGTCGTGGGGCGTGCGAAGAGGAGCATGTCCCAGACGAACGTCATGGTGGGCTGGACGAGCAGCAGCAACCCGGCCTTCGAAGCGTCGGTGGCGGAGAGCCCGCGGGTGATCAGCATCCAGCCAGCCGCCTGGCAGAGGGCGCCGTAGGCCAGCAGCGCCCCCCAACTCCCGGCGTCGGGGATGACGAAGCTCTCGCCGCTCCGGAGCATTTCCACCCCCAGAAAGCCTGCGGTCATGAAGGAGACCACCGCCAGGAGTCCCCGCGCCGACCCCGCCCCGGGACGGCGCTGGGACTGCCGAAGGGACAAGAGGTATCCGGTGTAGGCCAAGGCCGTGAGCAGCCCGAAGAAGACCCCCCAGCGGTAGCGGGGACCGAGCTCGGCGAAATCCATCCCCACCAGCAGCGCGAGCCCGGCCACCGCCAGGGGCAGCGAGAGGTAGAAGCGCCACCCGGGCCGCTCCCCCAGGGCCCACACCCCAGCTGCCGCCATGAAGAAGACCTGGAAGTTCGCCAGGATCGTCGCCAGCCCGGGTCCGACGCAATGGATCGAGTGGTGCCAGAAGCCCAGGTCCAGGGCGAAGAATGCCCCCGCCGCCCCCGCCCAGAAGAGCCCGCGGCCGTCGATCCGCAGCCTCTTCGTCCGGACGAGCTCCAGCCCCGCCAGGCACACCCCGCCGAAGAGCACCCGATAGAAGCCCGAGGCGACGGGGCCCGTGGCCGACACCTTGACGAACACCGCCGAGAAGCTGATGAGAAAGCCCCCCGCCAGCACCTTCAGGGCGCCGCCCCTGTCGTCCGAACTGATGCCTCCGTCACCCATTCGAGCCTCAAGCAACTCCGGACTTGAATAACCTTGATTTCAATAGATTAGCCGCGATACCTGATATGACTTCGCACGTTATCGGAACGGCCTCGATCCGGTGGTCATAACCGGCAGGTCGACGAGATACGTCTCTCGGCCCCCGGCACGCCCCCCCCCGAAGGCGGGAGCGCCTTGGCCCTCCGGGGCCGAGAGAACTCGGGGACCTCGGCAGTCTTCATGCGTGGGATCGTCTCGCAAACCGGACGAGAAGATGCTGCGCCGGGATCTCGGAGCGGTCCGCCCCCACGGACGGCGCGATGCGCCCGGGCGGGGCACCCGAAGGCCTGCGCGAGGCGACCAAGCCTCCTCCGGGCCGGCCTAGAGGCGTCGGATCGCGGGGGCGCTGTCCTCCACCGGCGGCGGCAGGTCGGAGGGCACCAGGACGGAGGCGCCCAGCAGGGAACCGACGCGCTCCCTCCACTCCGCTTGGGACGCGGCGGCCATCCTCCGCCCGTCGAACCGCGCCAGGGAGTTGCCCCGGATGACCCGGCGCAACTCCTCCACGTACTCCCCTCGCCGCACCGAGTAGCGCTCCAGGCCCCCGGCCAGCACCGACCCGTCCAGCGGCCGGCCCTTCTGGCGCATCCCGTGGCGCAGGTTCCTGAAATCGGCGTAGGCCCAGAAGGTGTTGAGGTTCCGGAAGTAGGCCCGCACGGCTTCGGCGAGGCCCTCGAAGCGGGCCACCGAGTAGTTCGCGCCTTCCGGGCGGAGCAGCGGGGCGATCCCGGCGGTCGCGGAGAAGACCCACTGTCCGAAGACGCTGCTCCCGGCCCCCGCGAAGCGCGAGGATCCCCACGCCGACTCCACGGCCGCCTGTGCAAGGGCCAGGCTCGGAGGGATCACGTCCACCCGCCGGAGCAGTTCGTGGATCAAGGCTTCGGACCCTTCCCGGTCCAGATCCTCGGGACCCACCTCCACGCGGTACCGCTCGGCCAACTCCCGGAGGAGGCGCTGCGTGTCGCTCTCGGGAGCGCCCCCGGCTCCCCGCCTCGCCCCCAGGGCGGCTTCGAGCCGGTCGCGGTCGTGACGAGCCTGGCGGTTGGCAGCCAGCACGTGGGGCAGCAGCCCGCGAAGGAACACCCGCTTCCGGCGTCGGGTCTCCAGGTCGTCCATGTCCTTCGGGAACTTCCGGGGGGCGAGGTTGGGCGTCGCAACCTCTCCTCCGGGCCCGGACCAGGCGAGGTCGAGGATCTCCACGAGCCGTTTCGCCGAAGCGGCCTCGAAGGTGAAGAGCGTCCGGGCGGGACGGAAGGAGGAGGCGACCGAGACCCGAGCGGGCGGGTTCCCAAGGCCCCCCCAGCGGCTCAGGACGCCGACGCTGCCGACCCCGAGGCAGACGACCACCGGAAGAACGAGGGCGACCCTGTGCACCAAGCCCTGAACTCCTGCCCCGAAGTGGGCGAACCCGACCAGCGGCCCCGCGCGCCCCTCTCCATCCCCTCCGGGGCACGTACCGCACCGGAGGCATGGAACGACAGAACGGGCTGGGGGGTCAAGAGGAGGGCCGGGGCGTCTCTCGACGCCCCGGGGCGGGTTCAGAGGTCTCGCTGAGCGGGTGCGACGGGCAAGAAGGAGGGTTCAATCGCGCAGGCGGTGGTCGCTGTGATCCCAGTCCCGCAGGTGCCGGGCGACGTCGAGCATGGAGAGGTCGTCGTGGCAGTCGCGACAGCCCCTGCCGGTGCCCGACGCGTAGGAGGTGCGCGTGTGGACGCGGAAGTACGACGGGCTGTGCACGTTCCGCTCCACTTCGCTCGGGAAGTCGAAGCGCCGGTGGCAGTCGAGGCACTGCAGATCGAGGCTGCTGGGGTGCTTCGTGTGGGACGCGTAGTCGTCCCCGAAGCGGTGACAGGAGAGACAGTAGTCGTTCATGGTCGGGGGCGCCTCGGGCTCTCGCCCCATGTCGATGCCGCAGGTGTCGCAGGTGGGCGGCGGGCCCTCCCCGAGCCGGGAGTTCCACTCCCGGAACTGGCGCAGGAACGACTCTCGCGCCGTCTCCCCGTCCGCCATCTTCACGGGCGAGTACACCGCCGCGAGGTCTCCCCCCGCCACGTAGCCCGCGGCGAACATCAGCCGTCCCGTCCGATCTTTCCCCCGCACGTGACAAGAGGCGCACAGGAGATCCTTCTGGTCTCGGCTCCACCGCGCCGGGTTGGCGATGAACCCGGTGCCGCGTGAGTCCGCGTGCTCCCGCCCGGGCCCGTGGCACGCCTCGCAACCCACCGCGTGCTCCACGTAGCTCCCGTCCTCGGCGTCGTAACGGGTCGTGTGGCAGCCGATGCAGTAGGTCCCGTACGGCTTCTTCTTCCAGGACCACGCGTCGATCGTCTCCCAGCGGTGGCTCGCCACCGACCACACCTTCGGCATCACATAGAGCTCGCCCTCGATCTTCTTCACGTACCGCTGGTACCAGTGGCCCCCGATGGCGAACTCGATCTCCTCGGGGGAGAAGCCCAGCCCCTCCTGACCGAAGTCGCCGAGAAGCCCCTCGGCGGTGTGTCGGCTGTCGGTGATCACCGTGGCGTGATACGTCTCCCGCCAGTCCTCGTAGTGGCCCCGATGACACTCGCCGCAGCGCTGCGAACCGGTGTAGCTCTCCAACGGTGGCAGGCCTTCCCCCCCGGCCACGCTCGCTGCCAGCAGCACGCACGACGCCACGAGCCATCGTCTTCGCATCGCTCCCTCCGCGTTCCCCATCCGGGTCCCCTTCCCTGGGAAAGGGCGGCCAGCGCCGCCAAGCCCGTCGCGGACTCGAACGATAGCAACAGGCGTGCCAAGCCCATGGAACCCCGGTTCAGGCCGCGCCGGGAGGCGTTGGCGGCGGGAGCGGCTCGGAGGTCACAGCGAGGATGCCCGAGGATACGAAATTGGAACCGCTCGCGTCCCGGAGGCCTTCTCCTCGCGCCGAAGCGCCGCAAACCACGCGAGTCGGCAGGACTTTCCAACGGGAGATCGACCCGGCGTCCGTGCTGGACAAGCTCGAGCAGAGACCCGGCCCCCGGAGGATCCGGGGCCGAAAAGTGTCGCGAAAAGGAGACGGCTTTGGGTCCGCCCCGCTGCACGGGGCCAACGGCCTGGATCCGAGCTGTCGCTCGGATGCGACAGCGTGAAGTCAGCGCGCTGCCGCCTTGAACAGGGCCGGGTCGATCTCGTGGCGGGCGAGGAGCTTGTAGAAGTCGGTGCGGTTGCGGCCGGCGAGACGCGCCGCGCGACTCACGTTGCCCTCGGCGATCTTGAGCACGCGAAGGAGATAGTCGAGTTCGAACCGGCGACGGGCCTCGATGAGGGAGGGAATCCCCTCGGCCGTGCAGCGGATGGCTTCGTTCACGAGGTCCACGGGAATCAACCGCGACGTGGTCAGCGTGTACACCTGCTCGACCACGTTCGCCAACTGACGCACGTTGCCCGGCCAGGGCGCCGCGACCAGGGCCTCCATCGCCTCCGGGGAGAACCCCGCAACCTTCTTTCGCCCCCGTGCGACGAACTCGGCGAGGAAGTGCTCGGCCAGCAGGGGGATGTCCTCGCGCCGCTCCGTCAGCCGGCAGATGTCGAGGCGGATCACGTTGATCCGGTAGTAGAGGTCCTCCCGAAAGGTCCCCCCGGCGATCTCCGCTTCCAGGTCCCGGTGGGTGGCGGACACCACCCGCACGTCCACCCGAGCCGAACCGGAGGCTCCCACCGGACGGACCTCGCGGTCTTGGAGCACCCGGAGGAGCTTCACCTGGAGGGAACTAGGCATGTCGCCGATCTCGTCCAGGAACACCGTGCCGCCGTCCGCGGACTGGAACAGGCCGGCGTGGTCGCGCACGGCACCGGTGAACGCGCCCCGGACGTGCCCGAAGAGCTCCGACTCCAGCAGGGGCTCGGGGATGGCCCCGCAGTTGAGCGCCACGAACGGCCGGTCCCTCCGGGGGCTGGCGCGGTGGATGGCGCGGGCGAGAAGCTCCTTCCCCGTCCCGCTCTCTCCGCACAGGAGCACGCTGGCGTCGCCGTCCGCCGCTAAGCGGGCCTTGCGCAGCAACTCCTCGATCCTGGGGCTGCGGGTCACGATGTCGCGGCGCCAGGCGTCGTCCTCCGCCCCCGCCCTCTCCCGCGACCCTGCTCCCGAGAGTTCCAGGGCGCGCTGCACCTCGCCCAGCAGCGCCTTCCCGTCGAAGGGCTTGGTGAGGAAACTGTAGACGCCCCGCCGGGTGGCTTCCACCGCCTCGGGAATGGATCCGTGGGCGGTCAGGATGATCACGGGCAGGGCCCGGTTCTCCTGGCGGATCGCTTCGTAGACCGCCATCCCGTCCATTCCTCCCATGCGGAGGTCGGTGATCACGAGGTCCGGGTGGACCTGGGGCAGCCGCACCAGCGCGGCCTCTCCGCTCTCCACGGCGTGCACCTCGTACCCGGCCGACCGCAGCCGGAGGGCCAGCAGGCGCAACAGGTCCTCGTCGTCGTCGACGAGCAGGATGCAGGGTCTCTCCCTCACTTGGTCACCTCCCGGCCCGGCGTCTCCCGTCGCTCGAGAATCCGCTCGATGGCCTTGAGCTGTTCGATCTGCCCCTCCAGAGCCTGAGCGCGCTGCTTCTCCGCGTCCAGCTGCGCCTGGAGATCGGCGACGCGGCCTTGCAACATGCGTACCTTCGCTTCGAGCGCCGCCTTCTCCTCGCCCGAGCAGGGGGCCTGCGCCTCCGGCGGAGTCTCCGGCGACCTCCACGGCCCCGGAGGCCAGGAAGCGCACGCCGCGAGCAGCCACAGACCCACGACCGCCGTCCAACCGAGCCGACCTCTCACGCAGACTCCTCCTCCCGGGCCGCGGGCAGGGTCACCCGGAACAACGCCCCCCCTCCCAGTGCCTCTCCGACCTCGATGCTCCCGCCAAGCTGCTCCAGATACTCGGCCACGATGGCCAGCCCCAGCCCGCTGCCCTTGACCGCACCGCCACCCGTCGCGCCCCCCTGGTAGAAGGGCTCGAAGATCCTCCGTCGCTCCTCCGGCGGGATCCCCGGACCCGTATCCCACACCTCCACGACGGCGACGACCTCCCCCGGGACGATCCGGACGCCGATGGCGCCCCCCGAAGGGGTGAATCTCACTGCATTGGAGACGAGGTTGTCCAGCACGACCCGGATCCTTTCGTGGTCCGCCGCCACCCACGCGGTGGGCAGGGTGGCGTGGACCTGCACGAACCGGGTCAGGAGTGCGGGGCGGTGGTCGGCCAGGACCGCCTGGGCCACCCCGGCGACGTCGATCCGCCCCGGCGCACCCACGGCCCGGGCCCTGCCCACGCTGAATCGGAGCAGGTTCTCGATCATCCGCTGGAGCTTGATCGCGTTGTCCTTGAGGATCGTCGAGATCTCCCGCTGCTCCGGCGTGAGTGTGCCCACCACGCCTTCCCGCAGGAGCTCAGCGCCCTCCCGGATCGCCGCCAGCGGAGTCTTGAGGTCATGGGAGACGTGGGCGAGGAAACGGGTCTTCTCCTGCTCCAGTTCCACGAGGCGAAGCCGCAGCCAGTCCAGGCGCTCCCCCAGGAACTCAAGGTCCCGCGGACCCCGCACGCGGATCTCCGCTCCGAAGTCCCCGGCGCCGAGCCCCTGGATCGCTCGGTCGATCTGGCGCACGGGGCGCGCCAGGAGCGCGGCGAAGAGCGCGGAGGCCAGGATGGTGAGAGGCACTACGGCCGAGGCCTGGGCCCAGAGTTCCCAGCGCACCTCGGCGGCCGACGCCTGCAGCGCCTCCGCCTCCTGCAGGCTGCGGCGGTACGTTTCCTCGAGGACCTCCCTCGCCAGCTCGTTGAGCCGCACGAAGTGGTCCAGCGCCTCCGCGTCCGCCCCCTGCTCCTGCGGCCCGGCGGTCAGGTAGGCGTGGACGGCCGCCTCCAGTCGGACCATCTCGTCGAGCCGGCCCGCCTGGGGCGGATCGTCGAAGATCGCCCGGAGGCGCGCGACGGTGGACCGGAACCCCAGCCGCCGCTCCTCGTACTCCGCCAGGAGTTGGGGCTCCCCCAGGACGTGGAGCTGCCGCGCCCTGCGCTCGACGGAGACGAGCTGGTCGTGGAGGAGCCGGCTGTCGCTCGCGGCCCGGGCGGTCCGCTGGAGCGCGGCACCCGCCTCGCCGGCGAATCGACCCGCGAAAAGCCCCGCGTTCGCGAGGGCGAAGACCAGCGGCAGGGTCACGCAGAAGAAACCGATCCAGACGAGCCGGGGGAAGGAACCCGGCCGGTAGGCGAAGATGCGCATGGCAAGACCCGGGTCTCGTGGACGGGAGGGGAGTATACGGCAGGCCGTGCTCTTTCCCAACCGGCTTCTCCCCCCGGCCCACCGGCGAAGGTTCCCCTCCCCGCCAAGACGGGGCCGGGGACTGGTTCGCGGCGCCGCACTCCGGCAGGGCCCGGAGCGCGGAGTCGCGGGCCACCCGGCTTGACAGGGACCTTGAGCAGAGATAGAAGGACTCACTGCAAGAGCCTCCCGCGATGACGGAAACCCTGCAGGCCTCCGAGGGATGCGTGGGAACCAAACCCCCACGAGCGCGCAAGAGCAAAGGGAGTCCCCCGCGGAACCCCGTCACCGTCTACAACGCGTGGTGCAAACGCTGCGGCATCTGCGTGGCCTTCTGCCCCAAGAACGTCCTGGAGTTCGGGCCCGCCGGCCACCCCTTCGCCGCCCGTCCCGAGGACTGCATCCTCTGCCACCAGTGCGAGCTGCGCTGTCCGGACTTCGCCATCTCAGTGAGCGAGGAGGAGGGCCCATGAGCCGGCAGGAAAGCCGGGAGCTCCTCCTCCAGGGCAACGAGGCCGTTGTGGAGGGGGCCCTCGCCGCCGGGTGTCGGTTCTACGCCGGCTACCCGATCACCCCCTCCACCGAGATCGCCGAGGCGCTCTCCCGGCGCCTGCCGGAACTCGGGGGGACGTTCATCCAGATGGAGGACGAGATCGCCAGCCTGGGCGCGTGCCTGGGGGCAAGCCTCGCGGGCGCGAAGGCCATGACCGCGACCTCGGGCCCCGGTTTCAGCCTGATGCAGGAGTTGATCGGCTACGGCTGCATCGCCGAGATCCCCCTGGTCATCGTCAACGTGATGCGGGGGGGGCCCTCCACGGGCCTGCCCACGAGCCCCTCCCAGGGCGACGTGATGCAGGCCCGCTGGGGCACGCACGGGGATCACCCCATCGTCGTGCTCACCGCTTCCGGGGTGCGCGAGGCCTTCGACATGACCGTGAAGGCGTTCAACCTCGCGGAGAAGTACCGCAACCCCGTGATCCTGCTCCTCGACGAGGTCGTCGGGCACATGCGGGAGAAGGCCCGCCTGCCCGCCTTCGACGCGGTCGAGCGGGTGGACCGGATCCGGCCCAGCATGCCCCCCGAGTGGTACGCCCCCTACGAGGAGACCAACACCGGAGTGCCCCCGATGGCGGCCTTCGGGGAAGGGTACCGTTACCACGTGACGGGGCTCGTGCACGACCGGATGGGCTTCCCCACGGAGAAGCGCACCGAAGTGCTCGAAGGCACGGATCGCCTCTTCAAGAAGATCGAACGCGGCTTCCGGGAGATCTGCATGACCGAGGCCGTGGCCCTCGACGACGCGGACGCCGCGGTGATCGCCTACGGCTCCGTGGCCCGCAGCGCACGGGAGGCGGTGGAGGTCCTTCGTTCCCAGGGCAGGCGGGTGGGGCTGCTGCGGCTCCAGACGCTGTGGCCGTTCCCGCGGGCGGCCTTCGAGCGGATCCTTGGCCGCGTGCGCTACCTCGTGGTGTGCGAGATGAACCGGGGGCAGGTGTACCGGGAGGTCCTCCGGGTGGCCCGGGGCCGCTCCGAGGTTCTCAAGCTCTCCCGGGTGGACGGTGAACTCATCACCCCCCAGGAGATCCAGAAGGCCTTGCGGGAGGCGCGCTGATGCAGGTCTCGAACCGTGAGATCATCCACGAGTACCTGCGCTACGCGAAGAAGTTCCCGCACATCTGGTGCCCGGGGTGCGGCAACGGCATCGTGCTGGGAGCCCTCCTGCGGGCCATCCACTCCTTGGGGTGGAAGAAGGACGACGTGGTGCTGGCGAGCGGGATCGGCTGCTCGAGCCGTGCGCCCGTGTACGTCGATTTCAACACGCTACACACGGCCCACGGTCGAGCCCTCACCTTCGCCACCGGGATCAAGCTCGCGAAGCCCAGGCTGCACGTGGTGGTGATGATGGGCGACGGGGACGCGGTGGGCATCGGCGGCAACCACTTCATCCACGCATGCCGTCGCAACATCGACCTGACGGCGGTGATCGTCAACAACTTCATCTACGGGATGACGGGAGGCCAGCAGAGCCCCACCACGCCCCAGGGCGCGCGGGCCACCACGGCGAGCGAGGGGAGCCTCGAGCAGCCCTTCGACGTGGCCCGCCTCGCGGCCGCCGCCGGAGCCACCTTCGTCGCGCGCTCGACCACCTTCCACGTGCGGGAGTTGGAGACGCTCCTGCGACGCGGGCTGGAGCACAAGGGCTTCTCCGTGGTGGAGGCCATCGCCGGTTGCCCAACCTGCTACGGGAGACGGAACCGCCTGGGGAGCGCCGTGGACATCATGCGCCTCCAGAAGGAGAGCGCACTCCCCGTGCAGAAGGCGGAGCAGTGCTCCCCCGAGAAGCTGGACGGCCGGATCGTGACGGGCGTTCTCGTGGACCGGAGCGCCCCGGAGTACACCGCGGAGTACGCCCGCCTGCGGGAGAAGTCGGGAGGAGCGGCATGAGGAAGACCGCGTCCTGCGAGGCGCGGCCGTGAGGACCGACATCCGTCTGGCGGGCTCCGGGGGCCAGGGGATGATCACGGCCGGCGTCATCCTGGCCGAGGCCGCCGGGCTCCACGAGGCCCGGTTCGTCGCCCAGACCCAGTCCTACGGGCCGGAGGCACGGGGGGGCGCGAGCAAGGCCGAGGTCGTGATCTCGGACGAACCCATCCACTACCCCAAGGCGCAGCGCCTCGACGTGCTCCTCGCCATGACCCAGGAGGCCTGCGACCGGTACTTCCACGACCTCAAGTACGAAGGCACCCTCATCGTGGACGCCGACGGCGTGCCCAACCCGCCCACCTCCGCCGCCCTGGCCGTACCGATCACGAGGCTCGTGAGGGAGGCCCTCGGCAAGGACTTGTTCGCCAACATCGCCGCCCTCGGCGTAGTCGCCGGCGCCGTCGGAACGGTCTCCCTTCCCGCCCTGGAGGCAGCCGTTCTCGCGAGGGTTCCGCGGGGGACCGAGGAGGCGAACCGGAAGGCGCTGGCGCTCGGCTTCGAGGCGGGAGAAGCGGCGCGGGCCCACCAGCGGTCGGAGGACTTCTCCGCCGACGCCTGAGCCCGGGCCCATGGGCCCGGAGGAGCCGGATTCCGTGGAGCCTCCCCGCACCAGGGAGAAGAGCCGGCCCGCCGCCTCGCTGCGCCCCTCGCCCCGAAGGCGGGTTCTCTCATACCTCCGGTCCCACGGGGACGAGATCACCTACCTTTCGGCGCGCAAGATCGGGGAGCGCTGCGGCGTGAGCGAGTCCACGGTGATCCGCGCGGTGCAGTCGCTGGGGTACGAGGGGTACCCGGCCTACCAGTCCTTCCTGCGCGCCGAACGGTTCCACCGGCGGACGACCGTGGAGCGTTTCGCGAAGGCCCACGGGCCAGACCCGGTGGAGCGCGCCTTCGCCCGGGACGTCGAGAACCTGCGCCTCACCTGGGAGGGACTCGACCGGGAGGCTGTGGCCAGGGCGGCCCGCCTGCTCGCCGGCGCCCCGCGGGTCTGGGTCCTCGGGCTGCGGAGCTCCCACGCCGTGGCGGTGCTCCTGCACCACGGTCTCTCGTTCCTGGGCGTGCGGGCGCACCTGCTGACCCCCGGCCACGGAGACCTCGTGGACGACGCCGCGGGCCTGTCGTCCTCCGACGTGGCGGTGGTGGTCGCCCTGCCCCGCTACACGCGTCAGACGGTGGAGGCCGCCGCGCTCGTCCACGGCCGCGGTGCCACCGTGATCGCGGTGACCGACGGAGCGGATTCGCCCCTGGCGCCGCTGGCGGACCTCGTGTTGCCGGTGGCCTACGACCTGGAGGGATTCATCGAGAGCTTCACCGCGGCCACCTGCCTCGCCCAGGCGCTTCTCCTCTCCGTGGCGGAGGAGCGCGGGGCAGAGGCGCTGAGGGCCCTGGAGCGCAGGGAGGCCCTGTGGTCGGAGTGGAACGTGTACTGGGACGACTGACGCACCGGACGGAGGAACCGCGACCATGCAGCCCCTCATCGTCACCGCCGCCATCACCGGAAGCCGGACGCCTCGGGAGAAGTGCCCCCACATCCCGATCCTGCCCGAGGAGATCGCCGACTCCGCCGCCGAGGCGGTGCGCGCCGGGGCGAGCGTGGTGCACATCCACGTGCGCGACCCCGCAACCGCGCTGGGAACCCAGGACGCGGGTCTGTACCGACGGGTCCTCGACCGCCTCTCAGCGTCCGGCACCGACCCCGTGGTGTGCCTCACGACGAGCGGGATTCCCGGCCGCAACCTCGCCCACGAGGCCCGCTTCGTGCCGCTCGAGTTCCGGCCCGAGCTCGCGAGCTTCGACGCCGGGAGCATGAACCTCGGGGACAGCGTGTTCCTGAACCCCCCGGACTTCCTGGAGGAACTGGCCCGGCGCATGACCGCGGCGGGGACCAAGCCGGAGCTCGAGGTGTTCGACTCCGGCATGATCGGCAACTGCCTGCGGCTGCTGGACCGGGGTCTCCTCACGCCGCCGCTGCACTTCCAGTTCGTGCTGGGCGCTGCCGGGGGCGCTCCGGCGACGCCCAAGGCCCTGGTCCAACTCGTGGAGATGATCCCCACCGGATCCACCTGGAGCTCCATCGGCATCGGGCCGGGCCACCTGCCGGTCGTCCTCACGACCCTGGCCCTCGGCGGGCACGTGCGGGTTGGGCTCGAGGACAACATCTACTACCAGCGAGGCGAACTGGCCCGCTCCAACGCCCAACTGGTCGAACGCGCCGTGCGCCTGGCCGCGGAGATCGGGCGCCCCGTGGCCACGCCGGACCAGGCGCGGGAGATTCTCGGTCTGCAGCGCAGGAGGTGACGAGTAACCCATCACTCGTCACTCGTTACCCGTCACGCCTCACCCGTCACCGGAGTCCAGCCATGTCCCACGTATTCTACCGGTCCCCGACCAGGACCTACCCCACGGCGACGAGGGCCGAGGGGGTTTGGATCTGGGACGCCGAGGGGAAGCGCTACCTCGACGGTTCGGGGGGGGCGTGCGTGGTCACCATCGGCCACGGCGTCCCCGAGGTCCGCGCGGCGGCCCTGGCCCAGATGGATGGGGTGAGCTTCGCCCACGGCAGCCAGTTCACCACCGCCGCCTGCGAGGAACTCGCCCGCCGGGTCGCGGCCCTGTCGCCGGACCCGGAACTCGACCGCGTGTACTTCGTCTCCGGGGGCTCCGAGGCGGTGGAGACCGCGGTGAAGATGGCCCGCCAGTTCTGGCGGGAGTCCGGCAGCAACGACCGGTACAAGGTGATCTCCCGTTGGGCCTCCTACCACGGGAACACGGCCGGAGCCCTGGCCCTCGGGGGCCACACCGGCCGGCGCAGCCCGTACCTCCCGCTGATCCAGCACACCCCCCACGTGGAGCCGTGCTACTGCTACCGCTGCCCCTTCGGGACGACGCCCGACGCGTGCGACGTCGCCTGCGCCGACACGCTCGATCGGGCGATCCGGTACGAGGGCCCCGAGAGCGTGGCCGCCTTCATCGCCGAGCCGGTGGTGGGCGCCACGGCCGGAGCCCTGGTGCCGCCCGACGGCTACTGGCCCCGCATCCGGGAGATCTGCGACCGCCACGGCATCCTGCTCATCGCGGACGAGGTGATGACCGGCGCGGGGCGCACCGGGCGCGCGCTGGCGCTGGAGCACTGGGGGGTCGACGCGGATCTCGTCGTGCTCGCCAAGGGGCTTTCCAGCGGCTACGCGCCCATCGGCGCGGTGCTGTGCCGCCGTTCGATCCACGAGGCGATCCGCGGCGGCTCGGGCTCCTTCGTCCACGGGCACACCTACGGGCAGCACCCGGTCTCCATGGCCGTCGGCGCCGCCGTGCTCCGGTACCTGGAAGAGAACCGCCTGGTGGAACGCTCGGCCGCCATGGGGGCCGTGCTCCTCGACCGGCTCCGCAGCCTCGCGGACCTGCCGGCCGTGGGCGACGTCCGCGGGTTGGGGCTCTTCGCGGGGATCGAACTCGTCGCCGATCGCGCGACCAAGGCGTGCTTCGACCCGGCACGGAAGATCTCGTACAAGGTGGGTGCGGCCGCGTTCCGTCGGGGACTGATCACCTACCCCGGCGACGGCGGCGCGGACGGAATCCGCGGCGACCACATCCTGGTGTGCCCGCCCTTCGTCGTCACCGAGGAGGAGGTCGAGTTCCTGGCATCGACGCTCCGCGGGGCGATCCGAGAGGTTTGCGGCCCTTGACGGGGCGAAGCGGTTGACAAACGGGCCAACGGCCCGTATCTACGCGGGGTCCCAGCGTCTTTACGGAGTTCCATCGGGCAACGGGGTGACTCACCCCTCAACCACAGGAGGAAGCGAGATGAGAAGAGCGGCAGTCCTGGCCCTGGCGATCGGATTCGCGGCGTTCGGCCTCACCGACGCCGACGCCGCCACCCGGTACGTGACGATCGGGACCGGGGGCGTCACCGGCGTCTACTACCCGACGGGCGGCGCCATCAGCAAGATGGTGAACGCCAAGCGCAAGGAGTACAACCTGCGGGTCACGGTGGAGTCCACCGCCGGCTCGGTGTTCAACGTGAACGCCATCGTCGCCGGCGACCTCGAGTTCGGCGTCGTCCAGTCCGACCGCCAGTACCAGGCCATGAAGGGTCTGGCCGAGTGGGAGGGCAAGCCCCAGCCCAAGCTGCGCAGCGTCTTCTCCATCCACCCGGAGTCCGTGACCATCCTCGCGGCCGTGGACAGCGGCATCAAGACGGCCCAGGACCTCAAGGGCAAGGTCGTCAACATCGGCAATCCGGGGTCGGGGCAACGGGGCAACGCCATCGACCTGCTGGAGGCCCTGGGGATGAACTACGAGACCGACCTCAAGGCCGAGGGGCTCAAGGCCGCCGAGTCGGCCGGCATGCTGCAGGACGGGAGGCTCGACGCGTTCTTCTACACGGTGGGCCACCCGAACGGGTCCATCAAGGAGGCCGTGGCCGGCACCCGCAAGGTGCGCTTCGTCAGCGTGGACGACGCGACGGTGAAGAAGCTCACCGACAAGTTCCCGTACTACGCGCCTGCGGCCATCCCCGTGGAGTTCTACCAGGGGGTGGAGAACACCTCCGACGTGCCCAGCTTCGGCGTGAAGGCGACCTTCTGCACCTCGGAGGACGTGCCCGAGGACGTGGTCTACGCCATCACCAAGGAGGTCTTCGAGAACCTGAACGAGTTCAAGACCCTCCACGAGGCGTTCAAGTTCCTCACGAAGGAGAGCATGCTCCAGGGCCTCTCGGCCCCCCTGCACCCCGGGGCCGTGAAGTACTACAAGGAGGCGGGGCTGATGAAGTAGCCGTCCGACGGTGCGGAGAGGGGGCTGCGGCGCCCCCTCTCCGTCCCGGTCGGAGCGACGTACCCAACCTGGAGGGCACCTCGGAGCGAGCGCCATGGCGGACCAGGGGACCGAGCGGGACGAGGGGCTGGAACTCGCCCGCCGCATGAAGGAGGAAGAGGAACTCGGGCTCCGGCGGGTCCAGGGCCCCCTGCGCTGGGCCGTGCCGGCCATCGCGCTCGCCTGGTCCCTTTTCCAGCTCTCCCTCGCGAGCTGGCTCCTGATCGACTCCACCTACACCCGGGCGATCCACCTGGCCTTCGCCTTCGCCATCGTCTTCCTCTCCTACCCCACGCTCCGGCGAACCGTGAACGTCCCGGGACTCCGGTGGCTCGGGGAGAAGCGCACGATTCCCCTTTCGGACTGGATCTTCGCGTCCCTGGCCGTGGCCTCGGCCCTCTACATCGCCTGGGATTACGAGGGCGTGGCCATGCGCATCGGCCTGCCCAACGCCCCGGACCTCGTCCTCGGCATCCTGCTGGTGATCTTCCTCCTGGAGGCCTCCCGCCGGGTCATCGGCCCGGCCCTGCCGGTGATCGCCACCGTCTTCACCCTCTACGCCTTCTTCGGGCCGTACATGCCCGACGTGATCGCGTTCAAGGGGGTCAGCCTGAGCCGGTACGTGAGCCAGATCAGCCTGAGCACCGAAGGCATCTACGGGATCCCCCTGGACGTCTCGGCCACCATCGTCTTCCTCTTCGTGCTCTTCGGCTCCATGCTCGAGAAGGCCGGCGGCGGCAAGTTCTTCATCGACCTCGCCATGAGCCTGCTCGGCCGGTACAAGGGGGGCCCGGCCAAGGCGGCGGTGCTCTCGAGCGGCCTCACCGGCCTCGTGTCCGGGTCGAGCATCGCGAACGTGGTGACCACGGGGACCTTCACCATCCCCCTGATGAAGAAGGTCGGCTACCCGCCCACCAAGGCGGCGGCCATCGAAGTGGCGGCCAGCACCGACGGTCAGATCATGCCCCCGATCATGGGGGCGGCGGCCTTCATCATCGCGGAGTATGTCAACATCCCCTACCTGGAGGTGTGCAAGGCGGCGGCGATCCCCGCGTTCGCCTCCTACGCGACCCTCTTCTACCTCACCCACATCGAGGCGTCGAAGCTGGGGCTCAAGGGCCTGCCCAAGGCGGACCTGCCGCAGTTCTTCCGCACCCTCTTCGCAGGCCTCCACTACCTCATCCCGCTGTTCGTCCTGCTCTACGAACTCATCGTCCCCCGCCACTCCCCGGACATGGCCGCGTTCCGGGCGGTCATGGTGCTGATCGCCGTGATGCTCCTCCAACACCCGATCCGGGCGAAACTGGAAGGCCAGCCCCTCGGTGCCGCCTTCCGGCGCAGCCTCGACGAGATCTTCGCGGGGCTCATCGCCGGAGCCCGAAACATGGTGAGCGTGGCCGTCGCCACCGCGGCGGCCGGGATCATCGTCGGGGTGGTGACCATGGGCCTCGGCGGGCTCATCACCGAGATCATCGACATCCTGAGTCAGGGCAACATCTTCCTCATGCTGGTGATCACCGCGTTCGCGAGCCTGGTGCTGGGGATGGGGCTCCCCACGACGGCCACGTACATCGTGATGGCCTCCCTCACCGCGCCGGCCATCGTCCACATCGCCGAGTGGCAGGGCTTCGACGTGCCCCTCATCGCCGCGCACCTCTTCGTCTTCTACTTCGGCATCCTGGCCGACGACACGCCGCCGGTGGGGCTGGCCGCCTACGCCGCGGCCGCGATCGCCAAGTCGCCCCCGATCCCGACGGGGGTGCAGGGCTTCCTCTACGACATCCGCACGGCGATCCTGCCGTTCATGTTCATCTTCAACCACGACCTCCTGCTGGTCGGCATCGACAGCTTCCCCTTCGCCCTTCTCATCTTCGTCATGACCTGCGTGGGGGCCTTCGCGTTCGCCGCGGCCACCCAGGGGTGGTTCATCACCTGGAACAAGTGGTGGGAGATCCCCCTGCTCCTCGGGGTGACCCTGTGCATGTTCCGGCCGGGCTTCGTCGTCGGCTACATCCCCGGCATCGACCTCAAGTACGCCGGGTACGCCATCGGCGCCGCTCTGCTCGCGCTCGTATACCTGATCCAGAAGATCCGGCTCGCGGGCGGCCGCGCGGCGGCCGGCGCCGGAGCCTGAGGAGGGGACGCCGTGCTGCCCGAGTACAAGACGATCCTGTACGCCACCGACCTCTCCCCCAACTCGGCCCAGGCCTTCCGCCACGCCGTGAGCCTGGCGCGGCGCTACGGGGGAAGACTGCACATCCTCCACGTGCTCCCGGAGTCCGAGGCGGCGGTGGTGCAGACGGTCGCTGCGACCATGGGCCAGGACCGCCTCGCGGACCTGGAGGCCGCCCACCACGAGGAGGTCCTCGCCGAGATCCGCCAGCGGCTGGAGAAATTCGCGAGGGAAGAGTGCTCGGCCGATCCGGCCTGTCTCGAGGCCGTCGCCGACATGAACGTGGTCCACGGCGACCCCGTCGAGAAGATCCTCGGGGAGGCGGACCGCGTGGACGCCGACCTGATCGTGATGGGAAGCCACAGCAGGGGACGCCTGCGGCAGGTGATCCTGGGCGCCGTGTCGGAGAAGATCCTGCGCCGGTCCCGCCGGCCCGTGTTCGTTTCCCGCCTCGTCGCCGACTGACGGCCGCGTCCCCGGCCCGCTACCCCCTCGCCCGCCTCTGACGCGCCGCCTCGAAGAGGATCACCGCGGCGGTGGCGGCCACGTTGAGGGACTCCAGCCTCCCCTCCATCGGCACGTTCAACACCTGTCCGGCCTCCCGGGCCAGTTCCGCGGACAACCCCGTCCCCTCCTGCCCGAGGAGGAGCGCGAAGCGGCCCCCGAGATCCACGCGGTCGTAGGGCACCCCGTCGCCGCCCGAAGTGGCCAGGACCGGAAGCCCCGCCTCTCGGAGGAAGGCCACAGGGTCCTCCGCCTCCAGGAAGGGAAGCCGCAGGAGGGATCCGGAGGAGGCCCGCAGTGCCTTCGGGCTGCCGGGGTCCACGGTCCCCCGCGCCAGCACCAGGCCCGAGGCCCCGGCTCCCTCGGCCGTCCGCGCGAGGGTCCCCAAGTTCCCCGGGTCCTGGACCCGATCCAGGACCACGACCGGACCCTGCCTCCCCAAGAGGTCGCCGACGGTCCAGCGGGGAGCCTCGAACACGACGACGACCCCCTGGGGGGTCTCCGTGTCGGACACCTCCCGGAGGAGCCCCCTGCGCACCGCCAGCAGCTCGTCCCCCCGGCCCTCGCTCCGGCTCCGCAGGGCTCCCGGACGACCGCTTCCGAACCCCCAGCCCTCCGCGAGGACCTCCAGGCGCACCG
>CAZJSF010000021.1:0-22369 GCA_964548515.1 uncultured Thermodesulfobacteriota bacterium | reverse complement strand
GGTTCCGGATCTCGGCGACGACCCGCTCCGGAGTCCTCCTGCGGACCCTCCGCCCCCGGGCCCCGGGCTCCGGGCAGTACGTGCAGCTGCGGTCGCACCCCCGCTGGGTCTCGAAACCGATCTGACCCCCTTCCCGGAAGTAGCGGGCGTTGTCCACGCGCCGCCGCGAGGGGACGGGGAGTGCCGACAGGTCCCCGAACCCCACCGGAGTCCGCACGTACCGGTCGCCGTCGCGCCGCACGAGGCCGGGTACCGCCTCGATCGGGCGGCCCGCGGCGAGCCGGGTCGCGAGTTCGGGAAAGGAGAACTCCCCCTCTCCCACGATCCCGAGGGAGACGCCGCAGCGGTCCAACACGGCCTCGGGCATCACCGAGAAGCCCACCCCGCCGAGCACGAGCGGGGCGTCGGTGGCCGCCCGGACCTCCTCCACCACGGCGCGGACCCGGGGTAGGAAGAAGTCTCGGCTGACGAAATAGCAGTCGTCGGTGTTGCGCACGGTGAGGCCGACGACGTCGGGCCCGAACGCGGCGACCCGCGGGCCCGCCGCCCCCGGTTCGAGCCCCAGGTCGAGCACTCCCACCTCCGCCCCCGCCGCGCCGAGCGCATCCGCGAGGTAGTCGAGGCCGATGGGCGCGATGGGCGGGCGCACCGTGTTGGTGTTCACCAGGAGGACCTTCACGGCCGCCCCCCTCCGGCCCCGGCCGGCCGCAGCCGGAAGAGGGCCTCGGCCCCGTCGTCGCTGGTGAAGTAAAGCGCCCCGTCCGGCCCGAAGCCGACTCCGACGGGCCGGGCCCAGCGGTCGCCGTCGGCCTCCTGGAACCCGGTCACCAGGTCGTCCACCCTTCGCGGCTGGCCCCCCTCGAACCGCACGACGACCACCTTGGGTTCCCGGCGCGTGGCCCGATCGCCGAAGAACCCTCCGCTCGGCGCCGTGGCCCAGGAACCGTGCAGGGCCACCACGGCGTCGCCCCCGAGCGCCGGCGACAGGGCGCCTCGGGGCACGAACGCCACCCCCATCGGCGCGCTGCGGGCGGGAAAGGTGGCCGAGGGGATGCTCACGTCGGACAGAGGGCGCGGAGGGGCGCGGTCCTGGCAAGGGTCGCGGCGGACCTCCCGGCCGTCGTACTGGAACCACGGCATCCCGTGGTAGGAGCCGGCATCGAGCCGGCTGAAGTACTCGGGCGGCTGTCCGAACCCCAGGTGGTCCGGCCCGTTGTTGCTGGCGTAGAGGACCCCGGTCCCGGGCTGCCAGTCGAAGCCCACCGGGTTTCGCAGCCCCGAGGCGAAGGTCTCCCAACGGGCGTTCCCCCCGCCTTCCCGGAGCACGAGGAGCCCGCCCCGGCGGTCGGCGAAGGGGTAGCTCTCGTCCAGATACTGATCGCTGCAGTTCCCGCTGATGCCCAGGGCCAGATACACCTCGCCGTCCGGCCCGACCCGTACGGTGCGGCTCGTGTGCCCGCGCCCGGCCGGGAGCGAGGCGAGGAGCGTCACCTGGTCCCGACGGACCTGCTTCTGCCCGGGGACGTACGGCGCCCTGTAGAGGCCGTCGGTCTGGGCCACGAGGAGCTCGCCGTCGCGAAAGGCCACGCTGTGCGGGTAATCCGGGAGTTCGACGACCACTTCGGGTCGGGTGTACGGGGGCGGGAGTCGGTAGACCGCGCCCCCCTTCGACCCCAGGAAGAGGTCCCCGTTCTCGGCGAAGGTCAGGAGACGGGGTCCGCGAAGCCCCTCCGCCAGCACCTCGAGCACGAAGCCCTCCGGCACCCGGACGGCCCTCCCCTTCCCCCCCGCGACCACCGACGCCTCACGCAGTTCCAGCGTTCCGGTGGAACCGGGCGCGGGGCCAGCGGTCAGCGCGCCGCAAAGAAAGGCCGCAAAGACGAGCGCCAGCGCCTTGCGCATCACGGTTCCTCCCCCCCGGTGCTCCCGGCGGCCGGGGCCAGACCCTCGCGGTAGATCCGGAAGACCTCGAGGAAGAGGCAGAAGAAGAGGGGGCCGAGGATGACGCCGAGAAACCCCAGGCTGACGATCCCCCCGAGCACCCCCAGGGCCACCACCAGGAGGGGGATCCCTGCCCGGCCGCTGATGAAGAAGGGCTTGAGGAAGTTGTCCACCGAGGAGACGACCACCACGCACCAGCCCAGGAGCATCCCCGCTCGTCCGTACTCCCCGATGGCGGCCAGGTAGACGACCGCGGGGACCCACACGAGCGCCGGCCCGACCACGGGGATGAAGGCCGCGACGATCATGATCGCTCCGAAGAAGACCGGCGACGGCACGCCCGCCAGGGCGAACCCCACCCCCCCGAGGACCCCCTGGGCGACGCAGGACAGCACGATTCCGTACAGCACGGCCGTCACCACCCGGGTGACCGTCGCTTCCAGCACCTCCTTGTCCCGATCCTTGATCGGCACGGCCGCCCAGGCCTCCCCGACCACCCGGGGACCGTCCCGGAAGCAGAAGAAGAGCAGCAGGACCATCACCAGGAACTGGACCAGCCCGGAGATCGCGCCCCCGATCAGCGAGGTCGATAGCCCGGCGGCGAGGGCCGTGGCGGTGCGGAGGGCCGCGAGGGCCGCCGCACGGAAGTCCATCCCCCGGGTGAGCGGCTCGATCTTCGTCAGGAGGTCCGACACCCACGGGGTCGCGAGAATCGCCTCCCGACCGGGGACCTTGCCGGCCGCCACCGCCTTCTGGAGCGCGCCGAGCACGCCGACCGCCTCGGCGGCGAAGAGCACGCCCAGGGTGAAGAGCGGAACGGCCACCACGAACACGGTCACGGCCGTGCTCGCGAGGGCGGCCGGGTTGCGCCGGCCCCTCGTCCAGCGAAGCAGGGAGCGGTGGAGCGGTTGGGCGGCCAGGCCCAGCACGCCCGCCCACGCGATGGCCCCGAGGAACGGCCACAGCAGGAGCAGGAGCAAGCCGGCCGCCACGGCCACGACCCCGAAACCCAGCAGTGCGAAGAACACGCCTCGGTCCATCGATCGCCCTTTCCGGCAGTGCCCCGCTCGCACTCCCCGGCACTCGCGGCCGCCCTGCTCCCACGTGCGGATTTTGACGCGGAGAGGTCCGCGATGTCACCCACCTTTCCCAAAAACCCGAACCCCTTTCCCACTGCCGCCCGACCGGCCCCGGGCTCCGGGGCGACAAACCCGCGGAACGACGCCGCAACGCAGCACCAACCCCTGCGCCCCCCGGGACGGGCCTGAAGCTTGCATTCCCCGCAGCGGGAAACCAGACTCCCGGTCTTCTTCGGGTCTCGTTCCTATCCGGGGCGGGGGCTCTCCAGGGGGGTATCCATGGCCAGCAAGAAGGTTCTCCTGGTCGACGACGAACTGCTCATCCGGTACTCCCTGGCCCAGGTCCTCCAGCAGGAGGGCGTGGTGGTCCGCGAGGCCGCGTCTGCGGAGGAGGCCCTGGAGGCCATCGGGGACGCGTTCTACGACCTGTGCTTCCTGGACATCAAGCTGCCGGGCATGGACGGCCTGGAGGCCATGGAGGCCATCCGGCGCCAGTGCCCCGGCACCAAGGTGGTGCTCATGAGTGCCCACTGCCCGCCGGACCAGGAGTGCGTGGCCCGGGCCGAAGGCTTCCTGGAGAAGCCCTTCGACCTCCAGCGGGTGCGCGAGATCGCCGACCTCGCCCTGAACGGGCGCGGCCCGGGCGGCACCTCCTGACCGGACACCCCCCGGACCCGCGGCGAACGAACGCTCCCCGCGCCTCCCACCATCCGCCGAACGAGAACAGGGCCCCGCGGGGCCCTGTTCTCTCTCCTCCCTCGGAATCTCCGAGGATTCGCTCCTACACCAGGTGCTTCACGGCTTCCTTCGCCAGGTCCACGATGCTGCCCGGGATGATCCCCAGGTACAGCACCCCCAGCCCGGCCAGGACGGTGGCGACGGCGGTGGAGGGCCCGCCCCGCAGCATCTCCACGGAGGGCTTCTCCGGCGCCTCCCGGAAGTACATGGTGACGATGACCCGCAGGTAGTAGTACACGCTCGCGGCCGAGTTCAGCACCCCGAGGATCGTGAGCCAGTAGTAGCCCTCGTGCACGGCGGCGCGGAAGATCAGGAACTTCCCGATGAAGCCGGCGGTGGGGGGAATGCCCGCCATGGCGAACATGAACGTGGTCATGGCGAGCCCAAGCAAGGGGAACCGGAACCCCAGTCCGGCGTAGGAGTCGAGGTCCGTGTTCTCTTGGCCGAACTTCCCCACCATGATCACGCAGGCGAAGGCGCCCACGTTCATGAAGGCGTAGGCCATCAGGTAGAACAGGACGGCCGAACTGGCCTCCGGGGTCCCCACCACCAGACCGACCAGGATGTACCCAGCGTGGGCGATCGAACTGTACGCCAGCATCCGCTTGACGTCGGTCTGGGCCAGCGCCGCGAGGTTCCCCAGGGTCATGGTGAGCAGCGCGATCAGCCACAGGGCGCTGCTCCACTCCGCGTGCAGGCTGGGGAACGCGGTGACGAAGACCCGGAGGAAGGCGCTGAACGCAGCCGCCTTCACCCCCGTGGCCATGAACGCGGTCACCGAGGTGGGGGCGCCCTGGTACACGTCGGGAGTCCAGGCATGGAAGGGCACCGCCGCCACCTTGAAGGCAAACCCGACGATGAGGAGGCCCACGCCGATCAGGGCCATCGGCGACGAGGTCAGCCCGCGGGTCTCCGCGAAGTACTTCGTCACCGCGTGAAGCTGGGTGGTGCCGCACGCGCCGTAGATGAGGGCGATCCCGTACAGCAGGAACCCGGAGGCGAAACCGCCCAGGATGAAGTACTTGAAGCTCGCCTCGTTGCACCGCTCCGTCCGCAGGTAGCCGGCCAGCGCGTAGATCGAGAGGCTCATCGTCTCGAGGCCCAGGAAGATCACCAGGAGGTGCGTCGCCCCGGCCATGAGCATCATGCCCACCATGGCGAGCAGCACCAGGGCGTAGTACTCCCCGTGCTCCATCCTCTCGGAGCGCAGGTACCCTTCGGAGAGCAGGAGCGAGAGCACGCCGACCACGTAGGTGACGAAGTAGAAGAAGGCCGCGAACCCGTCGCCGGCGAGCATGCCGGAGAACCCGAGCCGCTGCGGGCCGAAGAGGCTCGGCGTGAAGAGCGCCGCCACGACGATCCCCGCCACGCTCAGGTAGGCCAGGTAGCCCTTGCGCTGCCCGGGGCTGAACGCCTCGGCCAGGAGCACCAGCAGCGCCGTGGCCGTCAGGATCATGTGGGGCGCGAGAAGTCCGAGGTCCGCAAACTGGAAGTTCATGGGGTCTCCTCCGCCCTCTACCGAGTCGGCCCGTCGGCGCCGAGGAGCGCGGCCAGGGCGTCCTGGGCCGGCAGTTCTCGACACGCCTGCGCCTTGGCTTCGACGTGCCCGAGCCAGCGCTCCACCGTGGCGTCCATGGGCCGCAGGAAGGACGCGGGGTAGATGCCCATCCAGAAGGCCAGGACGACCATCGGGATCAGGTAGCCCCACTCCAGCCCCGTCAGGTCCGCGAGCCCCTTGTTCTTCTCGTTCTCCAGCGGGCCGAAGAACACGCGCTTCACCATCCAGAGCATGTACCCCGCGGCCAGGATCACGCCCGACGCGGCCAGCACCGCCGCCGGCTTGGACGCGAGGAAGGCGCCGAGCATGATCAGGAACTCGCCCACGAAGCCGTTCAGCCCCGGCAGCCCGATGGAGCTCATGGTGATGACGAGGAACACCAGGGCGTAGTTCGGCAGCTGCTTGGCGAGCCCTCCGAACTCCGAGATCTCCCGGGTGTGCCGCCGCTCGTAGATGACGCCGACCAGGAGGAACAGCGCGCCCGTGGAGATGCCGTGGTTGAGGCTCTGGTAGATGCCCCCCTGCACCCCCTGCATGTTGAAGGCGAAGAGCCCCAGCATCACGAACCCGAGGTGCGACACCGAGGAGTAGGCCACGAGCTTCTTCACGTCGGTCTGGACCATCGCCACCAGGGCGCCGTAGATGATGCCCACCACCGCGAGCACCATCATGAAGGGCGTGAAGGACTGGGCGGCGTTGGGGAAGAGCGGGATGGCGAACCGGAGGAAGCCGTAGGTGCCCATCTTCAGGAGCACGCCGGCCAGGATCACCGAGCCCGCCGTGGGGGCCTGGGTGTGCGCGTCCGGCAGCCACGTGTGCAGCGGCCACATGGGCACCTTGATGGCGAAGGCCAGGGCGAAGGCCGCGAACATCCAGAACTGCACGTTCGGAGCGATGGGAAGCTCGTAGAGCTTGAGCACGTCGAAGGTGGCGGGGTTGCCCGCCTTGATGTTCAGGAAGTACAGCCCGAGGATCGCGACCAGCATCAGCAGCGACCCGACCATCGTGTAGATGAAGAACTTGATCGCGGCGTAGATCCGCTCCGCACCTCCCCACACGCCGATGAGGAAGTACATCGGGATGAGCATCGCCTCCCAGAAGATGTAGAAGAGGAACAGGTCGAGGGAGACGAGGGCGCCGAGCATTCCGGTCTCGAGGAACAGGAAGAAGAACATGTACTCCTTCACGCTCTTCTCGATGCCCCAGGACGAGACCACGCAGATGACCGACAGGAAGGTGGTGAGGAGCACCAGGAACAGGCTGATCCCGTCGATGCCGACGTAGTACTGGATGCCCAGACCCGCGATCCAGGTCGCCCTCTCCTGGAACTGCATCCCCCCGTAGGAGGGGTCGAAGCCGGCCCAGAGGGGCAGGCTCGCCGCGAACGCGACCAGCGTCACGGCCAGCGTCCAGCCCCGGATCAGGCCCACGCTCCCCTTGTTGAAGAAGAGGAGCAGGAGCGCCCCGGCCACGGGCAGGAAGGTGATCAGGCTCAGGATCGGAAGGTCGGCCATCGGTCGGTCTCCTCCACCCCTAGAACGCGGCCATCAGCGCGCAGTAGGCCACCACACAGACCGCGCCGAAGAGGATCGTGAGGGCGTAGCCCTGGACCTTGCCCGTCTGGAGTTGACGCAGGCCACCGCCCACGGTGCGGACCACGTAGCCCGTGCCGTTGACGATCCCGTCGATCACCACCACGTCCCAGAACGCCCAGAGGAAGGTCGCCAGGGCGAGGCAGGTGTCGATGAAGACGGCCTGATAGATCTCGTCCACGTAGTACTTGTTGAGCAGGAGTTCGTAGCCCGCCTTGAACCTCGTGGCGATCGCCTTCGGGATCTCGGGCTTGGCGAGGTAGAACAGATACGAGAAGAGGATGCCGGTGAGCGCGTACGCCACGCTGAGGAACATGAGGACGTACTCGGCCGGGTCGTGGTGCGCTCCCCCGTGCGCCGCGGCGGCCGCGTGGGAGGCGCCCTCCGACGCCCACGCCGCAGCCGCGCCGAGCCCGCCGGAGCCCGCCAGCTCCGCGGCCTCCCGAACGGTCGCGTGCATCGCGGGGCCCGCGTCCAGCACCGGGGCGAGCCAGTGGTGGAAGTGGTTCGCGCCCCCCAGCGCCGCGGGGATGCCGACCCAACCGCCCACCACCGAGAGCACGGCCAGGATCCACAGCGGCACGGTCATGCTCGCGGGCGACTCGTGCACGTGCACGTGGTGCGGGTCGAAGCGCTCCTTGCCGAAGAAGGTCATGAACACCAGGCGGAACATGTAGAACGCCGTGATCCCCGCCGCCGCGAACCCGAGGAACCACTGGAACCGGAACCCGTTCGACCAGGCCTTCCAGAGGATCTCGTCCTTGGAGAAGAAGCCGGCCAGCGGCGGCAGCCCCGCGATGGCCACGGTGGCCACCAGGAAGGTCAGGAACGTGTGGGGCATGAGCTTTCGCAGGCCCCCCATCTTGCGCATGTCCTGCTCGCCCCCCATGCCGTGGATCACCGAGCCGGAGCCGAGGAACAGGCACGCCTTGAAGAAGGCGTGGGTCATCAGGTGGAAGATCCCGGCCACGTAAGCGCCCACGCCCATGGCCGTGAACATGTAGCCGAGCTGGCTCACCGTGGAGTAGGCGAGCACCTTCTTGATGTCGTTCTGCGTCAGCGCGATGGTGCCCGCGAAGAGCGCCGTGAGGGCCCCCACGGTGGCCACCACGGCCATGGAGGTGGGCGCCATCGTGTAGAGCACGTTGGAGCGCCCGATCATGTAGACGCCGGCCGTGACCATGGTGGCGGCGTGGATGAGCGCGGAGACGGGCGTCGGGCCGGCCATGGCGTCGGGGAGCCAGGTGTAGAGCGGGATCTGCGCGCTCTTGCCGGTGGCGCCCACGAAGAGCAGGAGCGTGATGGCGGTGACGAGTCCCCCGCCCACGGCGAGCACCGTCGGCGCCTCCGCCATGACGGTGCGGAAGTCCAGGGTCCCGAACTCCATGAAGATCAGGAACATGCCCAGCAGGAAGCCGAAGTCGCCGATCCGGTTGACGATGAAGGCCTTCATGCCGGCGGCGGCCTTGGCGGCGTCCTCGAACCAGAAGCCGATGAGCAGGTAGGAGCACAGCCCCACCCCCTCCCAGCCCACGAACATCACCAGGAAGTTGCTCCCCAGCACCAGGGTGAGCATGGCGAAGGAGAACAGGTTCAGGTACGCGAAGTAGCGGGCGTACCCGGGGTCGTGGTGCATGTAGCCGACCGAGTAGACGTGGATCAGGAAGCCCACCCCGGTCACCACGAGGATCATCACGCAGCTCAACGGGTCGAGGAGGTACCCCAGGTCGATCTTCGTGGAGCCCGAGACGATCCACTCGAAGAGCGACTGGGTGAGCACCCGCTCGCCCTCGGGCAGGCCCCGGAGCGTGACGAAGCCGCCCACCGCCACCAGGAACGACAGGAAGATGCTCCCGCACGCCACCCAGTGGACGACGGGCTTGGGCAGCCGCTTCCCCATCAACCCGTTGACGATCGCCCCGACCATCGGGAAGAAGGGGATGAGCCAGATGTACTGCCAGGTGTGCTCGTGCATCGCAGTTTCCTTCGCTCAGCCCTTGAGCAGATCGACCTCGTCGGCGTGGAGAGTGCCCCGGGTGCGCCAGAGGGACACCACGATCGCCAGTCCGATCGCGGCCTCGGCCGCGGCCACCGTCATCACGAAGAACACGTAGAGAAGGCCCTCGGCGCTGTCCAGGTGGTCCGACAGCGCCACGAACGAGAGGTTGACCGCGTTGAGCATGACCTCGACGCACATCAGCAGCACGATGACGTTGCGCCGGACCAGGATGCCGATCACCCCCAGGGTGAAGAGCACCGCGGAGAGCGCGAGGGAGTAGGTCAGAGGAATCATGTACGGCTCCGTCTCTGGCGATTCGCGGTCAGCCACCCACACGAGTCGCGGGTCACTCGCAGCGCTTCACCCGTCACAGCTTCTTCTTCGCAAGGGACACGGCCCCGACGAGGCCCACGAGCAGCACCAGCGACGCCACCTCGAAGGGGAGCACGTAGGGCCCGAAGAGCTTGTCCGCCAGGAACTCCACGCTCCCCTGCCGGGCCAGCGCGTCCTCGGTCATGTCCCCCGCGGCCCCGGTGAGCCGCACGCCCAGGGGCAGCAGCAGGAGGAGCAGGAGGAGCCCCGACATCAGGACCCCGAAGAGCTTGGGCCCCGAGAAGCGGGCCGGCCCCTCGGACTCCCGCCGCAGGTCGAGGAGCATGATCACGAACACCACCAGCATCGCCACCGCGCCCGCGTAGACCATGAGCTGGATGACGAAGATGAACTCCGCGTGGTGCAGCAGGTAGATCACGGCCAGGGAGATCATCATGCCCACGAGGCCCAGGGCCGAGTGCAGGGGGTTGCGGAATCCGAGCACCCCCAGGGCGCCCAGGACCGCCAGGCCCGCCGCGATGAAGAACAGGGCTACCGTCATGGCCCGCGCCTCCTCAATTCTTCGCCAGCACGTCCCGGGTCATGTGGAACTCCTCCCGGGTGTAGCCGCAGAAGTCGTACTGGCGGGTGAGCTCGATGGCGTCCTTGGGGCACGCCTCCTGGCAGTACCCGCAGAAGATGCAGCGGGTCACCTCGACGACGAAGCGCTCCGGGAAACGCCGTCCGTCCGGCGTCTCCTTGGCCTCGACGGTGATGACCTGGGCGGGGCACACGGCCTCGCACAGGCCGCACGCCACGCACTTGAGCGTCCCGTTCTCGCTCTTGAGCCGGTGCAGCCCGCGCCAGCGCTCGGAGGGCTCACGGCGCTCCTCGGGGTACTGGTACGTGACGGGCTTGGTGAAGAACCGCCCCAGGGTGAACGCCAGTCCCTTGAGCAGCGGGGTGATGACAGCCATCTCTCTCCCTCGCGCGCGGGGCCGCTCAGGCCGCCCAGGTCAGGTAGACGCCGGTGACGAAGATGTTGGCCAGCGCGAGCGGCATCAGGACCTTCCACCCGAGCCGCATGATCTGGTCGTACCGGAACCGCGGGAACGTCCCCCGCTCCCAGATGAAGAAGAACACCAGGAAGAAGACCTTCAGGAGGAACCAGACGACCTTCGGCACGTACGCGAGCGCCCCCGCGTCGTCCCAGCCGAAGGGCAGGTGCCACCCGCCGAGGAACAGGCAGGTCGTGATCGCCGCCAGGGAGATCATGTGCGCGTACTCGGCCATGAAGAACATCGCGAACTTCATGCTCGAGTACTCGATGTTGAACCCGCACGCCAGTTCGCTCTCCGCCTCAGGCATGTCGAAGGGCGTGCGGTTGATCTCCGCGAGGCCGCACACGAGGAAGAGCACGAAGGGGAGCCACAGGATGGGCTTGAAGCAGTTCCACAGCTGCGCCTGCCCGTCCACGATCTCCACCAGCGACAGGCTGGAGCTCACCATGATGACGCTGATCAGGGTCATCCCAAGGGCGAGCTCGTAGCTCACCATCTGGGCCGCGGTGCGCAGGGACCCGAGCAGCCCGTACCGGTTGTTGGAGGCCCAGCCGCCCAGGAGCACCCCGTACTCGCCGATGCTCGCCAGCCCGATGATGTAGAGCAGCGCCACGTTCACGTCGGTGATCCGCATCTGGATCTCCCGGCCGAACAGGGTCACCGCGTCGCCGAAGGGGATGACGGCCACGATGAGGAGAACCGGGACGATCGAGATCACCGGGGCGAGCACGTAGATGGGCTTGTCCGCGTTGGCGGGGACGATGTCCTCCTTGAAGAACCCCTTCAGGCCGTCGGCGATGGGCTGGAGCAGGCCGAACGGCCCGACCCGGTTGGGTCCGCGGCGCACCTGGATGCGCCCGAGCACCCGGCGCTCCAGCCACGTGGTGTAGGCGACCATGAGCATCAGGACGCCGAAGACCACCACGACCTTGACTGCGCTCTCGATCAGGAACTCCAGCATGGGATCCTCGCTCCGCTCGGTCGTGACCTGTGACGAGTGACCCGTGACGGGAAACCCGTCACCCGTCACCCGTTACGCGTCACCCGTCACTCCTCAAGCCTTCTCCACCTTCACCGCGCACACCTTGTACTCCGGGATCTTGGCCGTGGGGCAGAGGGCCGGGTTGGTGAGCACGTTCACCGGCGACTCGCTGTAGTGGAAACTCATGAACACGGTGCCGGCGGCGGTGCGCTCGATCACCTTCACCTTGGTCGTGATCTCGCCCCGGCGGGAGGCCACCCGGACCGTGTCGCCGGTGCGGATGCCGAGCCTGGCCGCATCCTCCGGGTGCATCTCCATGAACCCCTCGGGGAAGCAGTCGTTGATCCGGCCGCAGCGCCGGGTCATGGTGCCCGAGTGGTAGTGGGCGTGCTCCCGCCCCGTCGTGAGGGTGAGGGGGAACTCGGCGTCGGCGGTCTCGTCGGCGCCGTTGAAGCCGATGGCGTGGAACAGGCCCTTCCCCCTCGAGAACTTGCCGACGTGGAGGACCGGGGTGCCCGGGTGGTCCTTGGTCGGGCACGGCCACTGGAGGCCCTCCGCCTCGATGCGGGCGTAGTCGATGCCCCCGTAGCTGGGCGTCACCGAGGCGATCTCGTCGAAGACCTCCGACGGCCCGGCGTACTCCATCTTGACGCCCATGCGGCCCGCGAGGTCCTTCAGGATCACCCAGTCGGGCCGCGACTCGCCCCGGGGCGCCACCGCGCGGCGAACCCGCTGGACCCGGCGCTCGGTGTTCACGAAGGTGCCGTCCTTCTCGGCGAAGGAACAGGCGGGCAGCACGACGTGGGCCTTCTGGGCCGTCTCGGTGAGGAAGATGTCCTGCACCACGAGCAGGTCGAGCTTTTCGAGCGCCTCGCCCACGTGCTGCACGTCGGGGTCGGTGATCATCGGGTTCTCGCCCATCACGTACAGCGCCTTCACCGTCCCCTCGATGGCGCCGTGGGTGACCTCCGTGACCGTGAGCCCGGGCTTCGTCGGGACCTTGCGGCCCCAGGCCTTCTCGAACTTCTCCGCCACCGCAGGATCGTCCACCTTCTGGTATCCGGGGTAGACGTTGGGCAGCGCGCCCATGTCGCACGCGCCCTGCACGTTGTTCTGCCCCCGCAGCGGGTTGAGCCCGCCGCCCTCCACACCCACGTTGCCGCACAGCATCGCCAGGTTCGCCAGGGCCTTGACCGCGTCGGTTCCCTGGGAGTGCTGGGTGACGCCCATGCAGTACAGGATGGAGGCCGGCTTCGAGGTGGCGTAGAGGCGGGCCGCGGTGCGCAGCGACTCCGCCGGGAGGCCCGTGATCTCCGCCACCCGCTCCGGGGAGAAGTCCTCGAGGGAGGCGGCGAACCCCTCGAACCCCTCGCACCGCTCCTCGATGTACGCGGCGTCGTGGAGCCCCTCCTTCAGGATCACGTGCATCATCCCGTTGAGGACCGGGATGTTGTGCCCCGGCTCCAACTGGAGGAAGACGTTGGCGTGGTCGGCGAGCTCGATCCGGCGCGGGTCCGCGACGACGAGCTTGGCGCCCTTCTGGGTGACCGCCCGCTTCACGAGGTCGCCGATGATCGGGTGGTTCTCCGTTGTGTTGGAGCCGATGATCAGGAACGCCTTCGCCTTCTCCATGTCGGCGATGGAGTTCGTCATCGCGCCGGAACCGAAGCTGGTGGCCAGACCGGCCACGGTGGAGCTGTGTCAGAGTCGTGCGCAGTGGTCGACGTTGCTCGTGCCGACCACCGCGCGGAAGAACTTCTGGAAGAGGTAGTTGTCCTCGTTCGTGCACCGGGCGCTCGAGAAGCCCGCGATGGAGTCGGCGCCGTGCTCGGCCTTGATCTCCTGGAGCCTGGCGGCGACGAAGCCGAGGGCCTCGTCCCAGGTGGTCTCGTGGAGCTGCCCGTCGTCGCGCCGGAGCAGGGGTTTGGTGAGGCGCGCCGGGTGGTTCACGAACTCCCAGCCGAAGCGGCCCTTGACGCACAGGCTGCCGTAGTTGGGCTTGAGGTCGAAGTCGGTGGTCGTCACCCGGAGGAGCTGGTCGTTCTTGGCGTTGAGCTCCAGCTGGCAGCCCACCCCGCAGTACCCGCAGGTGGTCCGCACCCTCTTCGACTGCCAGGTGCGCGCCTTCCGGGTGAGCACGTTGTCGGTGAGGGCGCCGACCGGACAGACCGACAGGCACTCGCCGCAGGAAATGCACTCGACCCCCGGCACCGGCCCGATGTACGAGTGGAAGCCGTTGTCGGCGATCTGGATGCACCCGACGCCCTTGATCTCCTTGCACGCGTGCACGCAGCGCGCGCACAGCACGCACCGGTCGGGCCACTGCTTGATGAAGGGGGAGACGTACCGCGGGACCTCCCGCTGGAAGGACTCCGCCACGAAGTCCTGCCGGGTGATCCCGTGCTCGAAGCTCAGGTCCTGGAGGTCGCACTCCCCTCCCTTGTCGCACACGGGGCAGTCGAGGGGGTGGCGGACCAGGATGAGCTCGAGGATGTCGCGCCGCATCTCCCGCAGGGCCTCGGACTCGGTCCGCACCACGAGGCCGTCCGACGCGGGCGTGTCGCACGCGGTGATCGGCTTGCGGTACCCGTCGGCCTCCACCACGCACATGCGGCAGGAACCGATGGGCGCGAGCTTCTTCAGGTAGCACAGGGTGGGGATGCGGATCCCCACGGTGCGGGCCGCCTCCAGGATCGTCGTCCCCTTCGGGACGCTCACCGGTTTGCCGTCGATGGTCAGGTTGATCATGGAACCCCTCTCGGCGATCCGCCGTCCGTCGTCACCGGCTGGCCGGCGCGTCCTGCGCCCCGTCCCCGAGGGCCAGGGCGAGCAGCCGGTAGCACCGCAGGCAGCGGCTGGCCTCCGCAATGGCCTCCTCGTGGGTGAATCCGATTTCCGCCTCCCGGAAGTCCCGCACGCGCTCCTCCACCGGAACGTGGTGGATGTGGGCGGGCTCGGTGCCCGGGGGGACGCCCACGTCCTCCTTGGCGTCGTAGGGCTTGAGCTTCTCCACGTAGGCGTTGAGAACCCACTCCTCCAGGGGCTCGGTGCGCTTCTCGCGGAGGAAGCGGTCGATCTGGAAGGCAGCCTCCTTGCCCCCGGCGAGCCCCGCGATCAGGGTCAGGGGGCCGGAAACGCAGTCGCCCGCCGAGAAGACGCCGACCCCGTCGTGCACCGCGGCCAGCTTGTTCAGGCCCTGGACCTGGATCTGCTTCCACTTGTCCGCCTGGACCGCGCCGTCCTTGGGCAGGAAGGAGATGTCGATCGCCTGCCCGATGGCCGGGATCACCGCGTCGGTGGGCAGGACGAACTCGCTGCCCTTCACCTCCACCGGGCGCCGCCGGCCCGAGGCGTCGGGCTCGCCGAGCTCCATCTTGATCAACTCCACGCCGGTGACCTTGCCCTTCTCGTCGAGGATGAGGCGGGTCGGGTTGTGGAGCACCAGGAAGTCGATGTTCTCCGCCTTGGCGTCGGCGATCTCCACCTTGTCGGCGGGCATCTCCGCCTCGCTGCGGCGGTAGACGATCTTCACGTCCTCGTAGCCCAGCCGGAGCGCGGTGCGCACGCAGTCGATGGCCACGTTGCCGCCCCCGACCACCACCACAGTCTTGCCGACGAAGACCGGCTTCCCCAGGGCCACGTCCCGCAGGAAGTCGGCGCCCTTCATGAACCCCTCCCGCGCCTCCTCCTCTCCGGCGACCCCCATGCCCGTGCCCAGGCGCGCCCCGATTCCGAGGAACACCGCCCGGTACTCGCCCTCGATCAGGTCCTCGAAGGGAACGTCCGTACCCACGTCGGTGCCGTACCGGATCTTGACGCCCATCCCCTCGATGAGGTCCGCCTCGTGCCGCAGGATGCTCCGCGGCAGCCGGTAGTCGGGGATGCCCACGGCGGCCATGCCGCCGGGCTCGGGCAGGGCCTCGAACACCGTGCAGTCGTAGCCCATCTGGGCCAGGTAGAAGGCGCAGGACAGGCCGGCCGGGCCGGCTCCCACCACCGCCACCTTCTCCTTGTCGATCACGGGCTTCGGCAGCCGCGGGGGGCGGTTGCGGTCCAGCTCGAAGTCCGCCACGAACCGCTTGAGGTACTTGATCTGGACGGGGCCGTCCACGTTCTGGCGGCGGCAGTTGAACTCGCACGGCCGCACGCACACCCGGCCCACGGTGCCGGGGAGGCAGTTGTCCTGGCGGATCACGTCCAGGCTGTCCAGGAACCTGCCGTTCCGGATGTGCTCGACGTACGTGGGGATGTCCAGGTGGGCGGGACACGCGCTCTTGCAGGGGGCCGTGACCTTGAGGCGGTAGGAGCCCCGGGCCACCGGCGTGGTCCCCGAGGCCGCCCTCTCGAGTTCGGCGCCGAAGTGCTCCACGAAGTCCGAGAAGGCCTTGCCGCAGGACTGGCCCAGGTCGCACATGGCCTGTTCCCGCAGCCGTCGGGCGAGGCGGCCCACGGTCCCGGCGTCCGAAGGGCTCCCCTTGCCCCGGCAGATCCGCTCCAGGCAGTCGTGGATCACCTTGCTGCCCACCCGGCACGGCACGCACTGGCCGCAGGAGTTGCGCACCAGGCCCTCGGCGTAGGCGCGCGCCAGGTCGAGGGGCTCGACCCGCTCGTCCCAGAAGGCGAGGCCGTCCCAGCCCATCAGGCCCAGCACGGGGGTCCCCGTGGACAACGCCGTCGCGATGCCCAGATCCTCCCGGCTCCCGGCGTCACCCCGGCGGCTGTCCACGACCCGGCCGCCCCAGTTCGAAAAGATCCGCTCTCCCATGCAGGGCTCCCTCCTGACGCTCAGCGGTCGATCTCGCCCAGGACGATGTCCAGGGAACCGATCACGGCGATGACGTCCGCCACCATCCGGCCCACGATCATGGGTTCGATGGCCTGGAGATTCACGAAGCACGGGGGCCGCACGCGGAAGCGCCAGGGCTTCTCCGACCCGTCCGAGACCAGGTAGTACCCCAGTTCGCCCTTGGTGGCCTCCACGCTCATGTACACGTCGCCCTCGGGCGCCTTGAACCCGCCGCTCATGATCTTGAAGTGGCGGATCAGGGCCTCGATGTGCTCGTACACGTCGCTCTGCGCGGGAGGCGTGTAGCGGGGGTCGTCGAGCATGACCGGCCCCTCGGGCATCCGGTCGAGGGCCTGCTCCACGATCCGGAGCGCCTGGCGCATCTCCACCAGGCGGACCAGGTAGCGCTCGTACACGTCGCCCACGGTCCCCTTCGGGATCTCGAAGTCGTAGGTCTCGTAACCGCAGTAGGGCTGGGCCTTGCGCAGGTCCCACTGGACGCCGGCGGCCCGGAGCACCGGCCCCGTGAGGGCGTACTGGACGCACTCCTCCTTGCTGATGATCCCGACGCCCTCGGTGCGCCCCTTCCAGATCTTGTTCTGGGTGAGCAGCCGCTCGTACTCGTCCACCCGGCCGGGGAACTCCTTGACGAACGCCCGCGCCTTCTCGAAGAACTTCTCCGGAGCGTCCTTCGCGAGGCCGCCCACCCGCACGAAGCTGGGGGTGAGGCGGTAGCCGGTGACGTCCTCGAGCATGTCGTGGATCGTCTCTCTCTCCCGGAACGCGTAGAAGAGGACGGTCATCGCCCCCATGTCCAGCGCGTGGGTCGCGAGCCACAGCAGGTGGCCGGCGATGCGCTGGAGCTCGCACAGGCAGACCCGCAGCACCTGGGCCCGGGCCGGGACCTGGTCCTCGATGCCGAGGAGCTTCTCCACCGCCAGGATGTAGCCGAGGTTGTTGATCAGGGCCCCGGTGTAGTCCATCCGGTCGGTGAGCGTGAGGGCCTGGTGGTAGGTCTTGGTCTCGGCGAGCTTCTCGAGCCCCCGGTGGAGGTGCCCCAGGTGGGGGACCGCCTTCACCACGGTCTCGCCGTCCAGTTCGAGCACGATCCGGAGCACCCCGTGGGTGGCGGGGTGCTGGGGGCCCATGTTCACGATCATGTTGCGGGTCTCGGCCATGATGCCCTCCGGAGGTGCCGCGCCGCCGGCCCCGGGGGCCTCGGCGGACGGGCTCCTCAACCTCGGATCACTGGTACGTCACCTTCTGCGGGATGCCGTGCAGGGGGAAGTCCTTGCGCAGGGGATGGCCCACGTATCCGTCCCACAGGAGGATGCGACGCAGGTCCGAGTGCCCTTCGAAGACGATCCCGAAGAGGTCGTAGACCTCCCGCTCGAGCCAGTTGGCCGCCTTCCAGACTCCCTCCACCGTCCCCAGGGCCTCGTTCTCGGCCACCGGCGCCTTGAGGCGCAGCCGGGCGTTGTGGGGGAACGAGTAGAGGTTGTACACGACCTCGAAGCGGGGCACCCGGGGCATCCGGTCCACCGCCGTGAGGTCGGCCAGCATGTCGAAGCCCAGCCGGGAGTCGTCGCGGCAGAAGGTGCAGACCTCCACGATGCTCGCCGGGGCCACCGTCACGCTCAGTTGTCCCCGGAAGACCTGGTCCCCGAGGACCGCCTCGCCGAACCGCTCCCTCAGGGCGTCGACGATCGACTGTTCCTTCATCTCGACCTCTCGTCGTGTGTCGGGCGCGGTTCCCGCTTCTTCCGCCGGGGCGCCGCCGCCGGCCCTACGCGATCAGCCGGCCGTCGGTGTCGGGCCGGGCGGAGAACTTCTCGTTCCCGATCTTGTCCTGGAGCTTGATGATGGCCGCGAGGAGCGCCTCGGGCCGCGGGGGGCAGCCGGGGACGTACACGTCCACCGGCAGGATCTGGTCCACTCCCTGGACCGTGTTGTAGGTGTTGAAGATTCCCCCGGAGCAGGCGCACGTCCCGTAGGCGATGACCCACTTGGGCTCCGGCATCTGGCGGTAGATCTTCTCCACCGGGCCGGCCATCTTCTTCGTCAGCGTCCCGGCCACGATCATCAGGTCCGACTGCCGCGGGGACGGGCGGAACACCTCGGCGCCGAAGCGCGCGATATCGTAGTGGGACGACGACGCCACCATCATCTCCAGGGCGCAGCACGCCAGGCCGAAGGTGGCGGGCCAGATGGAGTTCTTCCGGGCCCAGCCCACCGCCTTCTCGAGCTGGGTGGTCAGGACGGGGGGAAGCTTGGTCTCTATTCCCATTCCAGCACCCCTTTGCGCCAGATGTAGGCGTACCCGACGAGGAGAATGAGCAGGAAGATCAACATCTCCACGAGCCCGAAGAGCCCGAGGGCGCGGAACTTCACCGCCCAGGGGTACATGAACACCACCTCGACGTCGAAGACGAGGAACGCCATCGCCACCAGGTAGTACTTGACGTCGAACGGGCGCCGGCCGCCGGGTTCCACCGTCATGCCGCACTCGTAGGTGGAGAGCTTCTCGGCGTCGGGGCGACGCGGGCCCAGCACGGACGAGATCGCCACCGCGCCGAGGCCGAAGCCCGCCGCGACCAGGAGGAGGATCAGGATCGGGACGTAGTTCTGAAGCATGCCGACCTCCTGGGGCGGGGTGGGGAGGGCAGCTTGACCGGTGCCGAAGAGGCCCCAGGAAAAGCCGCGCGTATGCTACTGTGCAGCATTTTCACCTGTCAAGGCGGAAACCCGGGTAGCGCGGAAACGGCGGTTCGTTGCTCCCGCACGCCCCCGCCGCCGGCTCAGCGCCGCCGCAGTTCGCCGAGCCGGTTCATCCCCGCCAGGAGGAGCCCGAGGGTCACGAAGGCCCCCGGCGGGAGGATCATCACGATCATGGGCTGATACCCGTCGCCCAGGAGCGGCAGCCCGAACCAGGTTCCGTTGCCGAGCAGTTCCCGGACGGTCCCGATCAGGGTCAGGCTGAGGGTGAACCCCACCCCCATCCCCAGCCCGTCCAGCAACGAGAGCCAGGGCCCGTTCTTCGACGCGAAGGCCTCCGCCCGTCCGAGGATGATGCAGTTGACCACGATCAGGGGGATGAAGACGCCCAGGGCCTTGTGGAGGTCGTGGGCGTAGGCGTTCATCATCAGGTCCACGACCGTCACGAAGGTGGCGATGACCACGATGTACGCGGGGATCCGCACCTTGGAGGGGATCAGGGCCCGCACCAGGCTCACGACCAGGTTGGAACACAGGAGGACGAAGGTCGTGGCCAACCCCATCCCGATTCCGTTGACGGCCTCGGTGGTCACGGCGAGGGTCGGGCACATGCCGAGCACGAGGCGGAACACCGGATTCTCCGCCACGACCCCCTTCCAGAACTGGCGACCGGCGCTCACGGCCTGCCCTCGTCACCCGATGAGGGGGCCCCCTGGCGGTGCTCCAGCGCCCGGAGCAGGCTCTCGCGGTTCGCCGCGAAGCGCTCCAGGCCCTCCTTGAGCGCCTTCACCAGCGCCCGCGGGGTGATCGTGGCCCCGGTGATCTGGTCGAAGTCGCCCCCGTCCTTGCGCACCGCCCACTGGGAACCCTCCAGCGTCTTCCCCCGGAACTGGGCCAGGTAGCCCGGCGCCGTGAACTTCGCCCCGAGCCCGGGGGTCTCGGCGTGGGCGAGCACCGCGACTCCGGTCACCCGACCCTCGGGATCGACCCCGGCCAGGGCCTCGATGGCCCCCGAGTACCCCTCCGGAGACGAGATCGGGAACGCCACGCCCACCAGCTTCCCGCCCGCGCGCCCCGGGTAGGCCGGGATCCCGCCCAGGTCCACCGTCTCCCGGTCCGGTTCGTTCTCGAAGGGCGGCAGCACCGCGCGCACGGCCCGGAGCAGTTCCTGCCGCCTCGCCTCCCGGATCGGCTCCCGGGTCACCTCGTACACCCGGGCCAGGCCCAGCGCCGCCAGCACGGCCACCGCGGTCAGTACGGCCACCATGCGTGCCACGTCCTTCATGGCCGCCCCGTCCCGGGCACCCACCCGAACTTCCGGGGCCGCGTGGCCCGGTCGATGAGGGGCACGGCCGCGTTCATCAGCAGGATCGCGAAGCTCACGCCTTCCGGGTACCCGCCCCACAGGCGGATCACCGCGGTGATCACCCCGCAGCCGATCCCGAAGACCCACCGCCCCCGCGCCGTGAGCGGGCTGGTGACCATGTCGGTGGCCATGTAGAAGGCACCCAGGACGAGCCCTCCCGTGACGAGGTGGATCCACGGGCCGAGGTACCGCTCGGGATCCGCGGCCCAGGCGGCCCCGGTGACCGCGAGGGTCGCGAGGAGGAAGCCCAGGGGGATGTCCCAGGTCACGATGCGCCTCCACAGCAGGTAGGCCGCCCCGAGCAGGAGGGCCACGGTGGAGACCTCGCCGATGCACCCCCCCTGCCAACCGAGGGCGAGTTCCCGGAAGGACAGCCTCCCGGCCAGCTCCCCCAGGCTGCCCGAGGTGAGGACCAGCGTCTTCGCCTCCCCCAGGGGCGTGGCCGCGGAGACCGCGTCGGCCAGGGCTCCCCCGGGCACGCTCCAATCGGTCATGGCCACCGGGAAGGAGACCAGCAGGACGACGCGGGCCACCAGCGCCGGGTTGAAGGGGTTCTGTCCGAGACCCCCGAACACCTGCTTGCCGAGCACGACGGCCACCGCCGAACCCAGGAGCACCAGCCACCACGGGCTGGTCACCGGGAGGTTCAGGGCCAGGAGCAGCCCCGTCAGGGCCGCCGAACCGTCCGACACCGTCGGCGGCCTCCCCCGAAGCGCCGTCACGGCGGCCTCCGCCGCCACGCACCCGGCCACCGCCAGCGCCGTCACCCAAGCCGCCCGCCAGCCGAAGAGGTAGATCCCCCAGGCCGTGGCGGGCGCGAGCGCGAGCACCACCCCCCACATGATGCGGGCGGTGGAGTCCCCGTCGAAGACGTGGGGAGATGCGCTGATGTGGAGAAGCGGTTTCGTCACGTTGGGTGCTCGCTGTCCCTTGTTCCCTGTTCGGCGCTCTTCGTCGGCCTTCCGCCCCGGAGCCTTCCCCTGCGCGCCGCGCTTCAGCTTCCCATCTTCCTCCGACGGGCCAGTACCCGGCCCTTCGCGTAGCGGATGGACTGGACGAGGGGAATCCAGGCCGGGCACACGAAGGAACACGACCCGCACTCGATGCAGTCCAGGGCATTCCACTCGTCGGCCTCGCCGACGAGCTCGTTCTCGATGAGCCGGCACAGCGTCGTCGGCGAAAGCCCCATCGGGCAGGCCGTCACGCAGCGGCCGCACCCGATGCAGGGCCCGGGCGGCGCCTCCCTCACCTGGGCCTCCCCGAGACAGAGGATCCCGGACGTCCCCTTGGTAGCCGGCACGTCCAGGTCGTGCTGGCTCAACCCCATCATGGGACCGCCCAGCACCACCTTGACCGCGTCCTCGGTGAGCCCGCCGCACGCCTCCAGCAGGTGGCGCACGGGCGTCCCCACCCGGAACCGCAGGTTCTTCGGCGTGCGCACGGCCGGTCCCGTGACGGTGGCGATCCGTTCCACCAGGGGCCTTCCCGCGGAGACCGCGTCCCACACCGCGGCGGCGGTTCCCACGTTCTGGACCACCGCGCCCACGGCCATGGGCAGGGCGCCGGAGGGCACCTGCCGCCCCAGGACGGCGTGGATGAGCTGCTTCTCCGCCCCCTGGGGGTACTTGACCTGCAGCGACACGACCTCGCAGAAGCGCCCCTCCCGGACCAGGCCCCCGAGCAGCGAGATGGCGTCCGGCTTGTTCGCCTCGATGCCCAGATACCCGCGCTCGAGGCCGAAGATCGACAGGATCGTCCGCAGCCCCGACAGGACGCTCTGGGGCGCCTCGAGCATCAGGCGGTGATCGGCCGTCAGGTAGGGCTCGCACTCCACGCCGTTGAGGAGCACGGCGTCGATCCGCACCTCCGGCGGGGGGGAGAGCTTGACGTGGGTGGGGAACGTGGCCCCTCCCATCCCCACGACCCCGGCGTCCAGGATGCGCCGGCGCAGGACCTCCGGCGCCGCTCCGAAGGGTTCGGGCAGCGCCTCCAGGTCCCCCGCCCAGGCATCCTGCCCGTCCGACTCGATCTCCACGGCCGGCTGGGGGGAACCCATGGCGTGGGGGTGGAGGCCGACGCCGCGGACCGTGCCGGAGGTGGGGGCGTGCACGGGTGCCGACACGAAGCCCACGGGTTCGCCGATCTTCTGCCCGGCCAGGACCCGGTCGCCCTTCTGCACCCCCGGGCGCGCCGGCGCGCCGATGTGCTGGCTCAGGGGCACGCAGAGCCTCTCCGGGCGC
>CAZJSF010000020.1:0-23108 GCA_964548515.1 uncultured Thermodesulfobacteriota bacterium | reverse complement strand
GCGACCGGGGGCGCCGCGGCGGCGGGGTTCTCCCCGGAGGCAGTGGTCGAGGCCTACGGGGGCGAGCAGGCGCTGGAGCGGTTCCGGGCCTTCCGGACGGACGCGGAGGTGATCGCCCGGGTGCGCGGGGGCAAGGGGAGGGTTCGCCGCGACCTCGCGGCCCCGGGGCGCCTCCGGGTCGAGATCGCATATCCGGAAGCCACGGAGGTGCGGATCCTGGACGGAAATCTCGGGTGGCGGGGCGACGCCGGCGGGGTGCGGTCCGTGGAGGGCCCCCCCCGGACCGCCATGGTCTACCAGTTCCTGCGATCGGCCGTCCCGTGGGTCTTCGTCGAGTACGCCGGGCGCCTCGTGGACCGCGGCACGCGCTCGGAGGGGGGCGCTACCTTCCGGGCCGTGGGCCTGCCGTGGTCGCCGGAACTCGAACTGACCTACTGGATCCAGGAGGAGACCTTCCGGGTCGTGCGGGTGGAGGGCGTCCTGCGCATGGGAAACGCGACAAGCGCCTTTGCCACGGCCTACGGGGACTTCCGCCGGGTGGGCGGGCTCCTGGTGCCGTTTTCCGAGGAGAACTACGCCAGCGGGAGGCACACGGGCACCACGCAGGTGCTCTCCGTGTCCTTCGACCCGCCGGATCTCGGGCCCTTCTCTCCCCCGCCCGAAAAGGGACGATGAACGTCGGGGCGCCCGCGCCCCGGCGACTGACCGCAGCCTGCGGAACGGAGGTACCCCATGGACCGGAATCTCGCCCTGGAACTGGTTCGCGTCACCGAGGCCGCGGCGCTGGCATCCGCCCGCTGGATGGGAAAGGGCAACAAGCACGCGGCCGACGATGCGGCCACCGAAGCGATGCGGCGCACCCTCCAGTCCATTTCCTTCACCGGCCGCGTCGTGATCGGGGAGGGCGAGATGGACGAGGCGCCGATGCTCTACATCGGCGAGATGGTCGGGAACGGGCGGGGAGACATCCGCGTGGACATCGCCGTGGACCCCCTGGAGGGGACCAACCTCTGCTCCACGGGGATGCCCAACGCGATCGCCACGATCGCCGCCTCCTGCGAGGGGTGCTTCCTCCACGCCCCCGACATGTACATGGACAAGATCGCCGTGGGCGAGGATGCCAAGGGCGCCATCGACATCCGGAGGACTCCCACCGAGAACGTCCGCAACGTCGCCGACGCGTTGGGCCTCTACCCCGAGGACATGACCGTCGTGATCCTGAACCGGGAGCGCCACCGTGCGCTCATCGAAGAGGTCCGCGGGACGGGGGCCCGGATCAAACTGATCCCCGACGGCGACGTGGCTCCGGCCGTCGCCGCCGGGCTCCCGGACGCGCCCGTGCACATGCTCATCGGGGTGGGCGGCGGGCCCGAGGGCGTGCTCGCCGCGGCAGCCCTGAAGTGCATGGGAGGGGACATGCAGGGCCGCCTCTACTTCACCACGGACGAGGAGAAGCGCCGCTGCCGGGAGATGGGCATCGAGGACCTGGAGCGCGTCTACACGATCGAGGACCTGGCCAAGGGAGACGTGATGTTCGCGGCCACCGGCGTGACCGACGGCGACCTGCTGCGGGGAGTCCGGTTCTTCGCGGGCGGGGCCCGGACCCACTCCATCGTCATGCGTTCCCTGTCTCGGACGATCCGCCTCATCGACGCCGAACACCACTTCGACTTCAAGCCCGTGTACTGATCGGATCGAACGGGGCCGGCGGACCGCCGGCCCCCTCCCGCCCGCCATGACCGCCGCCCTCCTGATCTTCCTCCTCACCTACCTCATCATCGCGGGGCAGAAGATCCCCTACCTGCACCTGGACCGGCCCTCCGGCGCGCTGCTGGGGGCGGTCCTCATGGTCTGGAGCGGCGCCCTGTCGCAGGAGCAGGCCGTCGCGGCGATCAATTTCGACACGATCCTCCTGCTCCTCGGGATGATGATCCTGGCCGGGTACCTGGCCGAAGCGTCCTTCTTCCGGTGGTGCGCGTACTGGGTGGTGCGCCTCGCGCGCACCCGACGGGGGCTTCTCGTCGGAGTGGTGGGCACATCCGGGGCGCTCTCCGCGCTGTTCGTCAACGACACGGTGTGCCTCGTGCTCACCCCGCTTCTGCTGCAGGTGTGCGACGACACCGGAACCGAACCCGTCCCCGTGCTCCTGGCGCTCGCCACGGCGGCGAACATCGGCAGCGTGGCCACGCTGACCGGCAACCCCCAGAACATGATCGTCGGAACCCACTCGGGCTGGTCCTACGCCGGTTTCGCCTGGCGCATGCTCCCGGTGGCGTGCGGCGCGCTGGTCCTGGATTGGGCATTCCTGCGGTGGGCGTTTCGGCGGAGCCTGGACGGCGGTCGGTTCGACGCACCGGCGTCGCCCCCGTCGGTGGATGCCCCGCTGCTCCGGAAGGGCGTGCTCGTGGCCGCGTTCGTGCTCGCCGGCTTCCTGACCGGCCGGAACTTGGCGGGCACGGCCATGGCCGGGGCGGCCGCCATGATCCTCGTGGGCCGGCGGCCTCCCGCGCGGGTGCTCGCACGGGTGGACTGGTCCCTGCTGCTCTTCTTCGGGGGCTTGTTCGTGGTGGTGGAGGGAATGAACCGTGCCGGCTGGGGGGGAACCTTCTTCGAGGCCGTGGCGCCCTACCTGGGACGGGAGACCGGCACGCAGTTGGCAGCCTTCTCCGGGTTCACCGTGGTGCTCTCGAACCTCGTGAGCAACGTCCCCATGGTGCTGGTGGCCATCCCGTGGATCGAGCGCTTCCCAGACCCTCCCCTCTTCTGGCTCGCACTGGCCATGGCCTCCACCTTCGCGGGCAACCTGACCCTGGTGGGCTCCGTGGCCAACGTCATCGTGGCCGAGACGGCGCGCAGCCGGGTGACCCTCCGGTTCCGAGACTTCCTGGCCGTCGGGGTCCCCGTGACCCTCCTCTCCACGGCCTGGGGAGTCGCCGTGCTCTGGTTCTACGCCAGCGTCCGGTGAACCCGGCCGCCTAGCCCCCACGGTACCGGAACAGTGCCTCCATGCCCTCGGAGAACGCCCAGTACAGGGCCTTCGCGTCGTCGGCCTCGAGGTCCAGGTAGACGAACACCCCGCTTCCACCGCGCGATCGGTCCCACGCGCACCGCAGGGGCAGCGCGGCGTCGTCCACCCTCCGGCGCAGCCAGGAGGCCACCCGGTCGAAGGCTCCCGTCGGGGCCGGTGCGACGCGGACGACGGTGCCGTCCGCGAAGCGGAGGCGGTAGCGGACCGGCATGTCGGCGACCTCCAGGATCTCCTCGGGGGGAGCGGGCGCAACGGCCTCCTTGCCCTCCCCGCCGTCGTCCGGCGGCGGTGGGCTGAGCCGCACCCTCTTGGGCGGGAACAACGTACTCCGCCGCTCGAGCCGGAGCGCGCCCGTCGGCGGACGCCCGCCCCAGGACCCGGCGATCTCCCGGGCCTCCCATTCGCGGAAGACGTTTCCCTTGGCCTTGAGCAGCACCGCACCTCGGTCGAGATCGAAGACCACGTAGAAGCGAGGCCTTTCCGCGAGGGAGAGTTCGGCTTCGGCGAACGCCTGCCGCGCCAGCGCCGCCGCCAGATCGGCGGACGCCCCCCCTTCCCCGCCGGAGCGGGTCGCGAGGCACGCGGCCAGGACGGCAAAGAGCGCGATCCTCCGCATCAGTAGAGGAACACCTTGGCGCCGATCGGGACCCGCCGGTACAGAGTCTTCAGGTCCTCGTCCCCCACGCGGACGCACCCGTGGGTCACGTTGCGCCCCAGCATCCGTGTGTACAGGGTGCCGTGCAGGAAGTAGCCCTTGCCGATGCCGAGGGCGTAGTCTCCCAGAACACCCGGCTCGAACCGGTCGCCACGGTTCCGGGGAGGCGCCTTCCCCTCTTCCACATAGGCCCAGTCGGGTTTGACCCACAGGGGGTTGCGCACCTTGGACTCGACCTTGAACTCGCCACGGGGCGTGTCGAAGACCCAGTCCTGACCTCCGCTGGGGTTGGAAAGGACGTTCCCGCTCCCACAGGACACGACGGCCTCTCGGACGACCGCGGCGCCCTCCCGCAGGTAGAGCCGGTTGGCGGCCGTATCCACCACGACGTGGAGCCCCCTGGGCGCCAGCGCCTCGAGCTTCCGGCGCGCAGCCTTGCTCCGAGCCTCGGCACGGGCTGGCGTCGCTCCCGCGGGCACATCACCGCGCCACGCCGAAGCCTCCGTCGGCGCGGGACCGGTCATCCACCAGCCCGCCGCCTCCAGCACGAGAAGCCCTCCCAGCACAGCCGGGAGCAGAAGCCGGGTTCGTCGGAAGAAGGGCCTCATCTACTTTCGCTTCCGGCACGCAGCCGTGAGGATCTCCTTGACCTCCACGGCCCCCACGACGGTGACGGGCGTCCCGACGTCGATCGCCTCGAACAGCTCGTCCATGGCAGGGTTGTCGAGGGAGACGCACCCCTCGGTCACCGAATCGCGGCCACCCCCGTGGATCTCCACGTTGCCCCCGATGCCGCGACCAGGGGGCACGAGACCACGGCGCTGGGCGGCGGCGAAGCGGCGGCGGTCCTCCTCGTTGGGGTAGTCGATCAGGAGCGCCTTGTGGAACCGGCTGCGCGGCAGCTTCCCGGACACCTTGTAGCGTCCCTCGGGCGTCGCGCTGTCGCCGCCGTACAGCTTGTCCGACAGGCCGTTCATGCCCAGTCCGACGCGATAGGTACGCCAGGCCTTCCCGGCCCGGTACACCACGAGCCGCCGCTCGAACTTGAACACGACCACGCCCAGCCCCCGGGTACGGGCCGACTCCGAGACCGCCTCGTCTGCGTACCGGCGCCAGCGGGCCACCTGGTCGGGATCGAGGTAGCGGCAGACCGTCGGCGCGAGGGTCTTCTCCGCCGCAGCGTGGAAGGACTCGGCCCTCCGGACGGCGGCGTCCCCGGCATCCAGGTTGCCGGCTGCGAGGGCCCTCTCCGCGTCGTCCAGCGCCAGCTCGGCCCGCGTGAGACTCCGGCGGGCGAGTCGGCCCTCGTTCATCCGGGTCGTCAACTCGTTCAGCAGCTCGTTGCGGGCTCGTTCTCCCTCGATCCTGCCGGCGAGGGCCGAGGAGCGGGCGCTCCGAAGCTCGAGCACGTCGGCGAGGAGCTGGCGCTCCCGAGCCACGACCTCGCGGTAGACCTCGCCGACCCGCACCCAGTCACGGGACAGGATGAAGCTCTCCCGCTCCCGCGCGACCAGGGCCCTCGCCGAGGCGAGGGCGGCCGCGTGAGCCCCGTAGGCCTCCGGTGTCAGGGCGGGAGCACCCGCCTCGCGGAGTTCCTCGTCCAGGCGTTCGGCGACGTCGACCTCCCGGGGGGCCGGCACCGGGTGACAGCTTCCCAACCCGAAGGCGATCGCGAAGACGAAAAGGAGGGCGGGGCGGCGGGCCCCGCAGACCGCGCGCCCCATCCCTTCGTCACTTCCCCAGCTTCTGCATCGCGGCCGCGACCTCGGTCGAGACGGCCGCCGCCTTCTGGCCGAGCGCGCGAGCCTTCTCCTCCGCCCCGAAGTAGTCCTCCGCGGAGATCATGCCCTGGATCTCCGGCAGGGCGTCCTCGACGCCCTTGAGGTCCGCGGCGAACGCCTCGATGTCCGCCCGGGTCCCCTTCCCCTTCGGGGCGTTGGCCAGGAGCGCCTTCGCCTCGTCTAGGGCGGCCCGGGCCTCGCTCTCGGCCGCGAGAGCGGCGTTGCGGGCGGCCTCCTTCCGGGCCGGGACCGACGCCTTCACGGCCTCCGCCTCGGCCTTGGCCTTGGCGAGAATCTCCTTGGCCTTGTCGTAGTTCTTGAAGGTCTTGGCTTCCTGGGCCCGGACCTCGGCCTCGGCCGAAGCCAGCACGGCCTGGGCCTGGGCGAGTTCCTGCGCGGCGTACTTGTCGGCCCCGGCGGCCACCGACGCCTCCACGGCGGACTTGGCGTCCGACACCTCCTGCACGGGAGCCTTCGCGCATCCCGCGGCCAGCGCGGCCGCAGCCGCCCCACACACGAGTCCCCTGACGACACGGTTCATTCGGTGCTCTCCTTTCGAGCATGGAACCGGAGACGGACTCGACCGGCCGCCCGGAATCGGGCGCGGCTCCGTCTCCGCAGATCACGACGGGAGTACGACGGGGAGAATACGGTTCAGGGAGGAGGGCAGCGGTCGAGACCGGCCGTGCCCACGGAGCGCTCGGGGGGTTCTTCGGTCCACGAACGGCGACGGGACGGGACTCCGGGCACCGCCGACGGCTTCACGGCGGGCGACTGGGAGGAGGGGGGGCGGGATTCCCTGCGATCGAACGAGAGTGGCATCGAAGGCCCCTTCGAACGGGAAGGCGCCGTATACCACGGAAGAACGCGTCGTGGGAAGGAGGCTTCTATCATCGCGATTCGCTCCCCAGGGTCCGGGGCTCCCTCCTAGGGAGGGAGCCCCGGAACTGCCGGGAAGGGAGAACGAAGGTCAGTACTGCACGCGCTCCGACACGACGAGTTCGAGGGGGCAGCGGGTCGCCGCGGGTTCGCCGCGGCCGCCCTGCTCCACCTCGGGGTAGACGTAGTACTGGCCCTTGTAGTTCCGAAGCACCACGCGCTCGTCGTCGCGGCCCACCAGGTACTCGGGCAGCAGCGGGATCTTGCCGCCTCCGCCGGGCGCGTCGATCACGTACTGGGGCACCGCGAGCCCCGAGGTGTGGCCGCGAAGACCGCGGATGACCTCCAGCCCCGACTCCACGGGCGTGCGGAAGTGCTCGGTCCCCTCCACCGGGTCGGCCTGGTAGAGGTAGTAGGGCCGCACGCGGCACGCGAGCAGCTTGCGGTTGAGTTCCAGGAAGGTGGCCGGGTCGTCGTTGACGCCCCGGAGCAGCACCGACTGGTTGCCCAGGGGGATCCCCGCATCCGCGAGCCTCGCGAGGGCCTTCGCGGCCTGGGGCGTCACCTCCCGCGGGTGCTCGAAGTGAACGTTCATGTAGAGGGGATGGTACTTGCGCAGGGTGTCCACGAGCTTCCGGGTGACCCGCTGCGGCAGCACGCAGGGCACCCGGGTGCCGATCCGAATCATCTCCACGTGGGGGATCGCCCGCAGCTCCCGGAGGATGTCGTCGAGCACCTCGTCGGAGAGCAGGAGGGGATCGCCCCCCGAGACCACCACGTCCCGGATCGTCGGTGTGCGACGGATGTAGTCGATCGCCTCCCGACGCATCTCCTCGGTGACGGTCTGGTCCTTGCCGACCTTGCGCTTGCGGGTGCAGAAGCGGCAGTACATCGCACACCGGGTCGTCACCAGGAACAGCGCCCGGTCCGGGTAGCGGTGCACCAGGCAGGGCACCGGGCTCATGCTCTCCTCGGCCAGGGGGTCCGGCACCGAGACGCTGGCGTCGAGCTCCGCGGGGTCCGGGATGCACTGCCTCCCGATGGGATCGTCGGGCCGCTCCACCAGACTCAGGTAGTACGGGTTGATGCACATCGGGTAGACCTCGGCCACGCGGTCCAGGGCCTCCACGTCGACCCCCGAGAAGTACTTCGCGAGTTGGGCCGGCTGTCGAAACGACGAGTTGAGGATCTTCTGCCAGAGTTCCATCGCTCCTAGCTTCCTCCTTCCCGGATCGGGTGGAGCGGTTTGACGTAGACGATCTTCTCGTCGCCCACGCGGTAGAAGTCGGGGATTCGGGCCGCGACGCGGAAGCCGCGGGCCTCGTAGAAGGTTCGGGCGGGGCGGTAGGGGTCGGTTCCGGAGGTCTCGGCGATCAACTGGCGCCCGCCCCGGCGGGCCGCTTCGGCCGCCGCCGCCTCCAGCAGCCGCGACGCGACGCCTCGCGCCTGCAGGCGTGGATCGACGACGATCCAGTACAGGTCGAAGGTTCCCTCGGTGCAGGGGGTGGGGCCGAAACACGCGAAGCCCGTGGGGGCGCCCCGGTCCTCGTCCACCCGGCACAGGTAGCCGGACGCCTCCCCCTTCGAGGCACAGGACTCCAGCACCTCGCGGGCGACCTCCACCTCGTCGGGCCGGAAGACCTCCGCGGCCTCGACGAGTGCCACCAGCGGTTCGACGTCGTCGGACTCCATGCCTCGGATCACGACCGGCTCCAAGCCCACCCCACGATGCGGGCCGCCACCTCTTCGTAGGTGTCCCCCGAGGCGGCCACCGCTCGGGCCAGGCCTGCCTTCCGGGAGAAGTCGGGGTTGGGGTTCACGTCGATGACCTGCGGGTTGCCCTTGGAGTCGAGCCGGACGTCGTAGCGCACGTAGTCACGCGCTTCGACGGCCCGGTGCGCGGACAGCGCGACCGTCTCGAGCCGGGCCCGGAGGTTCTCCTGGATGTCCGCCGGGCATCGGGGGACCGTCCGGCGGTCCTCGCGGCTGCCCTCGCTCCACTTGGCCTCGTGGGTCACGAGCCTGGGCTCTCCGGCCTCGTACCCGTCGAACACGATCTCGGCCACCGGCAGGACCCGGCTCGCCCGCCCCTCGCCCAGGACGGAGACGTTGAACTCCCGCCCCTCCATGTACACCTCTGCGAGCGCGGGCTGACGGAACACCTCCAGCACGTGGGCGACCCGCTCGCACAGGCCCTGGGGGTCGCGGACGAACGAACCGGCCGACACCCCCAGGCTCGCATCCTCCCGCAACGGCTTCACCACCAGGGGGAAGGAGAGATCCCGCACGGCGTTCTCCCGGGGCACGGTCCGGAAGACGCGGGCACCGGGGGTCGGGATGCCGGCGGCGAAGAGGAGCGCCTTCGCCACGCGCTTGTCCAGGGCACAGGTCAGGGTGGCGGAGGAATTGCCCGTGAACCGGACCCCGTGAAGCTCCAGGAGGCCCGCGACCAGGGGCTCGAACCGGGCCTCGCCGTCGAGCCCCTCGCAGAGGTTGAACACCGCGGTGTCGTCCCGGCGGTCGCCGAGGCCGGCGAGGGTCGGGAGCAGGTTCTCCCGGGTCAGACCCACGCGCTCGACCTCGTGGCCCGAAGCGCCCAGGGCCGCCTCGACGTCCCGCACCTCTTCGAGGACGCCGGTCTCCGAAGGGTCCGCACCGTCCGCCGGCACGTTGTAGAGGACCGCCACCCGAGGCTTCACGAGGGCAGTCCCAGGCGCTGGCAAGCCGCTTCCGCCACGGCCAGCACCATGGCGCGGTAGTCCATCCCGGCCGCCCTCGCAGCCTTGGGGAAGCAGGAGTTGTCCTCGGGGTTCGGGAGGACGCCCGGGAGGGGGTTGACCTCCAGGATGTTGGGCACCCCGTCCGCGTCCAGGCGCACGTCGAGCCGGGCCCAGTCCCGCAGCCGAAGCACCTTGGCCGTGCGGCGGCACAGGTCCTCGATGGCGCCCCGCTCGGCGTCGGTCAGCCGCGCCGGGCACTCGAAGACCCGCAGGGGGGCCTCGGGCCGGTCCCAGACCCACTTGGCCTCCCAGGAATAGATGGGGTTCGCGCCGGGAGGGAAGACGTCGAAGCGGATCTCCACCGGGGGCAGGGTGCGAAGGCCGGCGCCGTTTCCGAGGATGGCCACCGTGAACTCCCGGCCGGGGAGGAACGACTCCACCAGGGCCGGCTGACGGTACTCGACGAGCACCCGGCGCACGCGGTCCTCCAGGCTCCGCCAGTCCTTCACGAGCTGGTCGTCCCGGATGCCCTTGCTCGAGCCCTCGAACAGGGGCTTGACCATCGCGGGGAGGGAGACCTCCCGGGCCTGCTCGATCTCCGAGAGATCCTCAACCAGCGAGAACGGCGCGGTGGGAATCCCCCGGTAGGCCAGGAGTTCCTTGGCCCGGGCCTTGTCGAGGCAGATGCACAGGGTGAGGGGGTCGGAGCCGGTGTACGGGATCCCGAGCATCTCGAGGATGCCGGGCACCTGGGCTTCGCGGCTGGCGCCGTGGAACCCCTCGGCGATGTTGAACACGAGGTCGGGGCGGGCTGCGCGAACGCGCAGGGGGAAATCCTCGAGGGCCTCGACGAGGGTCACCTCGTAGCGGCTCTCCAGGGCGGAGGCGAGGGCTAGGACGGTGTCCGCGGAGTCCCACTCGGCGTAGAGGTCGTCGGACCCCTCTGCGCCGAGCGACGGAGGTTCTTCTTCCTCTCCCGAGAGAAGCTCCGGTCGAGCGGCCCGGATCGCCGCCCGCTCCGAAGGCTTGGCGTTGTAGGCGAGAGCGACGCGCAAGGACTGTTTCCCTCCCATCGGCCGGCCGCCGGTGTCTCCGGGCGGCACGAAGTCCTTATCGTCCCAACGGCGGTAATCATAGACCCCATCTATCTCGAGTCAAGGACATTCTTGGACATCTTCGCCAACGGTGGGGACCATATATAGATGATGCAATCTTCTCCCCGGCGGGCGGGGGCGGGGCGGAGCCGTGCCCGCGAAGCAGAGGAGGGCCCCCTCGGGGGCCCTCCTCTGCTTCGTTCCTCGGTCGAACGGCGGAGAAACTACTCCTCCACCTCCGCCGTCTCCATCTCCTCCACCTCTTCCGCGTCCTCGCCCGCGTCCCCGGCCACGCCCAGGGCGCCGAACTCCTCGGCGAGCTCCTCGTCGGTCAGCGCGGACTCGCGCGGCTTCTCGATGGGCGTCCACTCGACCCCCTCGTCGTGCACCTCGATCTGGGCCTTCCGGTATCGCGTCAGCCCGGTGCCCGCCGGGATCAACCGGCCCATGATCACGTTCTCCTTGAGGCCGCGGAGGAAGTCGACCCGACCCTCGATGGAGGCCTGGGTCAGCACCTTCGTCGTCTCCTGGAAGCTCGCCGCCGAGATGAAGCTCTCGGTGGACAGGCTCGCCTTCGTGATGCCGAGGAGCATCGGCTCTCCGATCGCGGGCTGCCCGCCCTTCTCCAGCACGCGGTTGTTCTCGCCCTCGAAGATCTGGCGGTCCACCTGCTCCTTGAGCAGGAACTCGGTGTCGCCGACGTCCTTGATCTCCACCCGGCGCAGCATCTGCCGGACGATCACCTCGATGTGCTTGTCGTTGATGTCCACGCCCTGGAGACGGTAGACCTCCTGGATCTCGTCCACGAGGTACTTCATCAGCTCCTTCTCGCCGAGGACCTTGAGGACCTCGTGCGGGTTCGTCGCCCCGTCCATGAGCGGCTCCCCAGCCCTCACCTGGTCGCCCTCCCGCACGGAGACGTGCTTGCCGCGCGGGATCAGGTAGACCTTCGGCTCCCCGACCTCGGGAGTCACCACCACCTTGCGCTTTCCCCGGGTGTCCTTGCCGAAGTTCACCTTGCCGTCGATCTCGGAGATCAGGGCGAAGTCCTTGGGCTTCCGGGCTTCGAAGAGCTCGTCGACGCGGGGGAGGCCCCCGGTGATGTCCTTGGTCTTCGTGGTCTCCCGCGGGATCTTGGCGATCACGTCGCCGGCGGAGATCTCCTGCCCTTCCTCGACGGCGATGTTGGCGCCCACCGGCAGGATGTAGCGGCCCGACGTCTCCCCGGTCTCGAGGCTCTTGAGCGACACCCGCGGCCGGTAGTCCGCGCCCCGGCTCTCCACGATCACCTTGCGCGACAGCCCCGTCACCTCGTCGAGCTGCTCGCGCATGGTGACGCCGTCGATCACGTCCCCGAACTTGACGCGGCCCGCCACCTCGGTGAGCATCGGGTTGGTGTAGGGGTCCCACTCGGCGAGGAGCTGGCCGGCCTGCACCGTGCCGCCGTCCGGCACCTTCAGGTTGGCCCCGTACACCACCGGATACTTCTCCCGCTCCCGGCCCTCGGCGTCGAGCACCGCAATCTCGCCGTTGCGGTTCATGGCCACGATGCGGCCGTCGGCCGTGGTGACCGTGTTGAGGTGCAGGTACCGGACGGTTCCCGGGTGCCGGGCGTCCAGCGTCGACTGCTCCACGCGCTTGGAAGCCGTGCCGCCGATGTGGAAGGTCCGCATCGTCAGCTGGGTTCCCGGCTCGCCGATGGACTGGGCCGCGATGATGCCCACCGCCTCGCCCAGGTTCACCTTCCGGCCCCGGGCCAGGTCGCGGCCGTAGCACTCGGCGCACAACCCGTTCTTGGCCTGGCAGGTGAGCACGCTGCGGATGAGCACCCTCTCCAGGCCCGCGTCCTCCACCTTCTCCGCAAGCTCCTCGTCGATCTCCTGGTTCGACTCCACGATGATCTCGTCGGAGTAGGGGTCGCGCACCTCGATCAGCGCCGTGCGGCCCAGGATCCGGTCGCGGAGCCGCTCCACCACCTCCCCCCCTTCCACCAGGGCGGAGACCTCGATGCCGTCCAGCGTCCCGCAGTCGCGCGACGTGATCACCACGTCCTGCGCGACGTCCACCAGGCGACGGGTGAGGTAGCCGGAGTTCGCCGTCTTCAGGGCCGTGTCCGCCAGGCCCTTTCGGGCGCCGTGGGTGGAGATGAAGTACTGGAGGACCGTGAGCCCCTCCCGGAAGTTGGCGGTGATCGGGGTCTCGATGATCTCGCCGGAGGGCTTGGCCATCAGGCCGCGCATTCCCGCCAGCTGGCGCATCTGCTGGGTGGATCCCCGGGCGCCGGAGTCGGCCATGATGTAGATGGAGTTGAGCTCGGAGCCGTCCTCCCGGAACTCGAGGCCCTTCATCATCTGCTGGGCGACCGCGTCCGCCGCGTTCGCCCAGATGTCGACGACCTTGTTGTAGCGCTCGCCGTCGGTGATGACGCCGTCCTCGTACTGCTTCTGGATCCCGGCGACCTCGCCGAAGGCCTTGTCGACGACCGCCTTCTTCCCTTCCGGGACCACCATGTCGTTGATGGAGATCGAAACCCCGGCCATCGTCGCCGTGCGGTAGCACAGGTCCTTGAGCTGGTCGGCGAAGATGACCGTGGCCTTGCCGCCGGCCTGCCGGAACGCCAGATCGATCAGGCGGCCCAGCACGCTCTTCTTCATGACCCGGTTCACCTCGGCGAACGGGATCTCCTTGGGCACGATCTCGTAGAGCACGAGACGGCCCGGGGTGGTCTCCACCAACTCCCCGCCCACCCGCACGTGGATCTTCGCGTGCAGCCCGACCTCGCCCTGGTCGTACGCGATCCGGACCTCGCGGGGGCTCGAGAAGCGCATCCCCTCGCCCTTCTGGCCGGCTCGGGCCAGCGTGAGGTAGTAGCCGCCGAGCACGATGTCCTGGCTGGGCACGATGATCGGCTTGCCGTTGGCCGGGCTCAGGATGTTGTTGGTGCTCATCATGAGCACGCGGGCCTCGATCTGGGCCTCGACCGTGAGGGGCACGTGGACGGCCATCTGGTCGCCGTCGAAGTCCGCGTTGTACGCGGTGCAGACGAGCGGGTGGAGCTGGATGGCCTTGCCTTCGATGAGGATCGGCTCGAAGGCCTGGATGCCGAGCCGGTGGAGGGTGGGCGCCCGGTTGAGCATCACCGGGTGCTCCTTGGTGACCTCCTCGAGGATGTCCCAGACCACCTCCTCCTCGCGCTCCACCATCTTCTTGGCGCTCTTGATCGTGGTCGCCAGCCCCTGCTCCTCGAGCTTGTTGAAGATGAAGGGCTTGAACAACTCCAGCGCCATGATCTTGGGCAGCCCGCACTGGTGGAGCTTCAGTTCCGGACCCACCACGATGACGCTGCGGCCCGAGTAGTCGACCCGCTTGCCGAGCAGGTTCTGGCGGAACCGGCCCTGCTTGCCCTTGAGCATGTCGGAGAGGCTCTTGAGCGGCCGCCGGTTCGGGCCCGTGATGGTGCGCCCCCGGCGCCCGTTGTCGAAGAGCGCGTCCACGGCTTCCTGGAGCATGCGCTTTTCGTTCTTGATGATGATGTCCGGGGCCTTGAGGTCCAGGAGGCGCTTGAGCCGGTTGTTCCGGTTGATGACGCGCCGGTACAGGTCGTTGAGGTCGCTCGTGGCGAACCGTCCGCCCTCCAGCGGCACGAGGGGCCGCAGGTCCGGGGGAAGGACGGGGACCACCTCCAGGATCATGTCCTGGGGACGGTTGCCGGAGTTCTTGAAGGCGTTCACCACCTTGAGGCGCTTCGCGTACTTCTTGCGCTTGGCCTTGCTGGTGGCCGAGAGCATCTCCTCGCGCAGTTGCTCGGAGAGCACGGCTATGTCCAGGCTCTCCATGATCTGCCGGATCGCCTCGGCGCCCATGCCCGCCTGGAACTCGGCCCCGTGCTGCTGGACGAGTTCCCGGTACTGCTCCTCCGTGATCAGCTCCCCCTGCTCCAGGTCCGTGGGGCCCGGGTCGACCATGATGTACGACTCGTAGTACAGGACCCGCTCCAGGTCCTTGAGCTTCATCCCCAGGAGGCTCCCGATGCGCGAGGGCAGGCTGCGCAGGAACCACACGTGGGCGACGGGCGTGGCCAGTTCGATGTGCCCCATGCGCTCACGCCGCACCGAGGACCGGATCACCTCCACGCCGCACTTCTCGCACACCACCCCGCGGTGCTTCATGCGCTTGTACTTGCCGCAGTTGCACTCGTAGTCCTTCACGGGGCCGAAGATCTTCGCACAGAACAGCCCGTCGGACTCCGGCTTGAACGTGCGGTAGTTGATGGTCTCGGGTTTCTTGACCTCCCCGTTCGACCACTCCCGGATCTTGTCCGGCCCGGCGATGGATACCTTCACCGCGTTGAAGCTCAGCGGGTCCTTGGGCTGCTCGAAGAACTTGTCGATGCTCTGCAAGGGTCAAACCTCCTTTGAGGTGCGGATCTTCGGGCCCGGGGTCAGTTGGACTCCCCCTCGAGCAGTTCCACGTTGAGGGAGAGGGCCTGCATCTCCTTGATGAGCACGTTGAAGGACTCGGGCAGTCCCGGCTCGAGGACGTTCTTGCCCTTGACGATGGACTCGTAGATCCGGGTGCGGCCGGCCACGTCGTCGGACTTGACCGTCAGCATCTCCTGCAGGATGTGCGCGGCGCCGTAGGCCTCCAGCGCCCACACCTCCATCTCGCCCAGCCGCTGGCCACCGAACTGCGCCTTGCCCCCGAGGGGCTGCTGGGTGACCAGGCTGTACGGCCCGATGGAGCGGGCATGGATCTTCTCATCCACCAGGTGGTGGAGCTTGAGCATGTACATCAAGCCCACGGTGACCTTCTTGTGGAAGAACTCCCCGGTCTTCCCGTCGATGAGGACGGTCTGCCCGATCTTCGGCAGCTCCGCCTTGTCGAGCACCTCCCAGATCTCCTCCTCCTCGGCGCCGTCGAAGACGGGGCTGTCCATGTAGACGCCCTCGCGGGCCGCCCGCCGGGCCAGTTCCAGCACGACGTCGTTCGAGGCCTTGTCGATCAGCCCCCGGCTCTCCTCGTCGACGTAGTACTCCTTGAGCTTGGCCTTCAGCGCCTTGGTCGAGTACTTGGTCCGCAGGAAGCGCTCGATCTGCTCCCCGAGGCCGCGCGCGGCCCACCCGAGATGGGTCTCCAGCACCTGGCCGACGTTCATTCGCGACGGCACGCCGAGGGGGTTGAGGATGATGTCCACCGACGACCCGTCCTCCATGAACGGCATGTCCTCCACCGGCACGATCTTGGAGATGACCCCCTTGTTGCCGTGGCGGCCCGCCATCTTGTCGCCGACCGAGAGGCGGCGCTTGATGGCCACGTAGACCTTGACCATCTTGATCACGCCCGGCGGCAGGTCGTCGCCCTCCCGGAGCCGCTCGATCCGCTCGTCGTAACGCCGGCGGACGTCCGCGCTCTGGTCGTCGAGGCGGTCGACCAACTCGAAGATGCGGTCCTCCTTGTCGCCGGCGTCCGCCAGGGGGATCTCCCCCCAGGCCTCCCGCGGGACGTTGGCCAGGGCGTCGTCCGTGATGGCCCCGCCCTCCTTCACGACAACCGCGCCCTCCAGGTCCACGAGGTCGATCGCCACCTTCTCGCCCACGAGCAGCTGCCGGATGGAGTTGTAGGTGGCGCTGCGCAGGATGGCGACCTCGTCGGCCATCTCCTTGCGCAGGCGGTCCGCCTCGCGCTCCTCGATGGCCTCCTCGCCCTCTTCCCCCCCCTTGCGGCTGAAGACCTTGGCGTCCACCACGATGCCCTCGACCCCCGGGGGCACCCGCAGGCTGGTGTCCTTCACGTCGCCGGCCTTCTCGCCGAAGATCGCGCGCAGGAGCTTCTCCTCCGGCGAGAGCTGCGTCTCTCCCTTGGGCGTGACCTTGCCGACCAGGATGTCGCCGGGCCTCACCTCCGCGCCGATGCGCACGATGCCCGTCTCGTCCAGGTCGCGGAGCTTGCGGTCGCCCACGTTGGGGATGTCGGGAGTGATCTCCTCCTTCCCCAGCTTGGTGTCCCGGGCGACGCACTCGAACTCCTCGATGTGGATCGAGGTGAACGTGTCCTTCTCCAGCATCCGCTCCGAGATGATGATCGAGTCCTCGAAGTTGTACCCGCCCCAGCTCATGAAGGCGACGAGCACGTTCTTGCCCAGGGCCAGCTCGCCCAACGACGTCGCGGGCCCGTCGGCGATCACCTCGCCGACCCGCACCGTGTCCCCGGCCTTCACGATGGGCCGCTGGTTGAGGCACGTGTTCTGGTTGGACCGCTGGAACTTGGTCAGGGTGTAGATGTCGACGCCCGTGTTGACGGCGTCGCCCTCCTTCTCCTGGTAGCGCACGACGATGCGGGCCGCGTCCACGCTCTCGACGAGCCCGTCGCGGCGGGCCACCACCGTGACCCCGGAATCCCGGGCGACCACGCCCTCGATCCCCGTACCCACGATGGGGGCCTCGGTGCGCAGGAGGGGAACCGCCTGGCGCTGCATGTTCGAACCCATCAGCGCCCGGTTGGCGTCGTCGTGCTCAAGGAAGGGGATGAGCGCGGCCGCGACGCTCACCAGCTGCTTGGGAGAGACGTCCATCAGGTCCACGTCCTGGGCGGAGACCAGGATCGGCTCGCCGTTCTTGCGGGCGTTCACCATCGGGTTCACGAAGCGGTGCTTGGCGTCCAGGGGCGCGTTGGCCTGGGCGATGACGTGCTCCTCCTCGTCCAGGGCCGTCAGGAAGGTGATCTCCGGGGCCACCGACCCCTTGGCCACCTTGCGGTACGGCGTCTCGATGAACCCGAACTCGTTGACCCGGGCGTAGATCGAGAGGCTCACGATGAGACCGATGTTCGGGCCTTCCGGCGTCTCGATGGGGCAGATGCGCCCGTAGTGGGTCGGGTGGACGTCGCGCACCTCGAAGCCGGCGCGCTCGCGGGTGAGGCCTCCCGGCCCCAGGGCGGAGAGCCGGCGCTTGTGGGTCGTCTCCGACAGGGGGTTGGTCTGGTCCATGAACTGGGAGAGCTGCCCCGACCCGAAGAACTCCTTGACCACGGCGGTCACGGGCTTCGAGTTGATGAGGTCGTGGGGCATGAGGGCCTCGACCTCCTGGAGGCTCATGCGCTCCTTGACCGCGCGCTCCATCCGGACCAGCCCGACGCGGTACCGGTTCTCCAGCAGCTCCCCGACGCTGCGCACCCGGCGGTTGCCCAGGTGGTCGATGTCGTCGATCGTGCCCTGGGCGTTCTTCAACCCCACCAGGTACCGGATGACCGCGAGGATGTCCTCCTTGGTCAGGGTCTGCTGGCTCAGGGGCGCCTGGATCCGGAGCTTGTGGTTCAGCTTGAGCCGGCCGACCTCGGAGATGTCGTACCGCTCCTCGTTGAAGAAGAGGTTGTCGAAGAACTTGGTGGCCGTGTCCAGCGTCGGCGGATCGCCGGGGCGCATGCGCCGGTAGATCTCGATGATGGCGTCGTCCTTGCCCTCCACCTTGTCGTCCAGGAGGGTGTCGCGCACGTACGGGCCCACCTTGAGGTTGTCGATGAACAGGATCTTGAACTCGGAGATGCCCTTCTCCCGGAACTTGTCCAGGAGCCCCTCGCTGAGTTCCTGGCCTCCCTCCGCCAGGATCTCGCCGGTCTCCGGGTCGACCACGGCCTCCGCGAGGGAGTGGTCCGCGAGGTCCTCCAGGGTCACCGGAGTGGCCTTCGCCCCGGCCTTCTCGAGCTGCTTGAGTTTGCCGGCGGTGATCTTGCGCTGCTTCTTGACGAGCACCGTCCCGGTCTCCGGATGGACGAGGTCCTCCGTGGCCCGGGAGTCCTTGAACAGGTCGAACCGGATCTCCTTGTGCGCCTTCTCCTGCTCCCACTCCACCCGGACGTCCATCTTCTCGTAGAACAGGTCCAGGATGTCCTGGTGGGAGTATCCGAGGGCCTTGAGCAGCACCGTGGCGTTCAGCTTGCGGCGCCGGTCGATGCGCACGAACAGGAGGTCCTTGTGGTTGAACTCGAAGTCGAGCCACGATCCCCGGTAGGGGATCACCCGCGCGGAGTACAGGAACTTGCCGCTCGAGTGCTTCTTGCCCTCGTCGTGGCTGAAGAAGACACCCGGCGACCGGTGGAGCTGGTTGACGATGACCCGCTCGGTGCCGTTCACGATGAAGGTGCCGTTGTGGGTCATCACCGGGATCTCCCCGAAGTAGACCTCCTGCTCCTTCACGTCCCGGATGCTCCGCGTGCCCGCTTCGTCGTCCACGTCCCAGACGACCAGGCGCACGGTGATCTTGATCGGCCGGGCGTAGGTCATGCCCCGCTGCACGCACTCGTCCACGCCGTACTTGGGCTCCCCGAGCTCGTACTTGACGAACTCCAGGGAGGCCGTCTCCCCGAAGTCCCGGATCGGGAAGACGCTCTGGAAGACCTTCTGCAGCCCGCTGCTCTCCCGCTGCTCGGCTGGAACATCGGCTTGGAGGAACCGGTCGTAGGACGCCTTCTGCACTTCGATGAGGTTCGGGATCTGGACCACGGTCTCGATCTTGTTGAACTTCCGACGAAGTCTCCGGCTCTCGGCGACAGCATTTGCCATGGGGTCTCGTCTCCTTCTGGGGTCCGGATCTCGACCGGCTCGCGGCATGAGCCGCGGACCGGGGTCAGGCGCGGGCGGCGCCGGCGGGGACAGGGGGCAGAAAACGGGAAATAGGGTGCACGGAGGGCAAACCCCTCCGCGCACCCTTCAAGGGATCGTTCGCTCGGTTCGACGGGCCAGGTCGGATCTCAGGAGACCTCGACCTTCCCACCGGCCTCTTCGATCTTCTTCTTGACGTCTTCGGCCTCGTCCTTGCTGACCGCTTCCTTCACCATGCTCGGGACGCCGTCCACGAGATCCTTGGCCTCCTTGAGGCCGAGGCCCGTGAGGGCGCGCACGACCTTGATGACCTGGATCTTCTGGGCGCCGGAGTCGACGAGCTTGACGTTGAACTCGGTCTTCTCCTCCTCCACGGGGGCGGCGGCGGCGCCCGCGCCGGGCATCGCGGCGAAGGCCATGGGGGCGGCGGCCGTCACGCCGAACTTCTCCTCGAGCTCCTTGACCAGCTGGGAGAGCTCGAGCACGGTCATCCCCTCGATGAACTTGACGACGTCTTCCTTCGTGATGGACATGGGTACCTCCTACATGAGCTGTACGTTGGTTTCTGGAAACCGCCTCAGGCGGCCTTCTTCTGCTCGATCGCGTGGAGCACCTGGACGAAGTTTCGGGGAACGCCCGAGAGCACTCCCACGAGGTTCCGCATCGGGCCGACGAGCACGCTCAGGAACTGCCCCAGGAGCTGCTCCCGGCTGGGCAGCTTGGCGAGCGCGTCCACGTCCGCGGCCGTCAGCAGACGACCGCCGAGCGCCCCGCTGCGGATGGTGAGGGCATCCGAACCCTTGGCGAACTCCGTGAGCACCTTGGCGGCGGCCACGGCGTCCTGCCCGGCCCAGGTGACCGCCACGGGCCCCAGGAACTGATCCTGGAGCACCCCGTACTCGGTCCCCTCCACCGCGAGGCGGGCCAGGGTGTTCTTCACGACCCGGTAGACGGCCCCTTCCTTTTCCAGGGCGCGACGGAGCTCGTTCACCTTGGCTACCGTCAGCCCTCGGTACTCGGTGATGATGGCCGCCTGTGCCTGTTGGAACTTCTCGCGAAGTTCCCCGACTGTGGCTTCCTTCTCTGTTCTGTTCACGCTCGCTTACGACCCCCTTTCTCCCAAACGGTTGCGGTTGACGACGCGTCCGGCCGCTGCCGTTCGAGGAATGGGATCACCCGCCCATCCCTCCGGCCGACTCGGCAGGCCATTAAGCCTTTCGGCCCCTGCGGTCTTCGTACGGCCCGGAACCCTGTAACGGGATTAAGCCCGATAATCCGCGGTCTCCACCTTGACCCCGGGACTCATGGTCGTGGAGACGGTGATCGCCTTGATGTAGGTGCCCTTCGCCGAGGACGGCTTCGCCTTGATGAGGCTGTCCAGCACCGCCTGGGCGTTCTCCCGGAGCTGCTCGGGGGGAAACGACTTGCGTCCCACCGGGATGTGGACGATGCCGGCCTTCTCGACGCGGTACTCCACCCGGCCGGCCTTCAGCTCCCGAACCGCGCCGGCGACGTCGGTCGTCACCGTGTTGGTCTTGGGGTTCGGCATGAGCCCCCGCGGGCCGAGGACCCGACCGAGCCGCCCCACCAGCCCCATGAGGTCGGGGGTGGCGACCGCCTTGTCGAACTCCAGCCACCCGCCCTGGATCTTCTCCACCAGGTCTTCCGCCCCCACGACGTCGGCCCCAGCCTCCCGGGCCTCCTTCTCCTTCTCGCCCTTGGCGAACACCGCCACCCGCACGGTCTTCCCCGTGCCGTGGGGCAGCACCACCGTGCCGCGCACCATCTGGTCCGCGTGGGCCGGGTTCACCCCGAGGTTCACCGCCAGGTCGACGCTCTCGTCGAACTTGCCCCAGCTGATCTCCGGCACCAGGGCCAGGGCCTCCTCGAGGCTGTACCTCTTGAGCCGGTCCACCTTCTCGAGGGCCTTCTGGAACTTCTTCCCGCGCTTGGCCATGATCGTCTCTCCCTCGCGGGCTCTCCCGAGGCGGCCGGCCCCGTCAGCCCTCCCGCGGTCAGCGGTTCAGTCGGTTACGTCGAGCCCCATGCTCCGGGCGGCGCCCTCCACGGTGCGGATCGCCGACTCGATGTTCGTGGTGTTCAGGTCGGGGAGCTTCTGCTCCGCGATCTCACGCACCTGCGCCCGGGTCACCTTGCCCACCTTCTTCTTGTTGGGCTCCCCGGATCCCTTCTCCAAACCCGCCGCGCTCTTCAGCAGCACCGCGGCCGGGGGCGTCTTCGTGATGAAGGTGAACGAACGGACGGCGAACACCGTGATCTCCACGGGCGTCACGATGCCGTTCCCGTCCTTGGTCTTGGCGTTGAACGCCTTGCAGAACTCCATGATGTTCACGCCGTGCTGACCGAGCGCGGGGCCGACCGGGGGCGCAGGCGTTGCCTGACCCGCCGGGATCTGCAGCTTGATGTAACCCGAAATCTTCTTCGCCATGGTTCCTTACCTCGTTTGCGGCTCGGCCTCGCAGCCGAAAAATCGTTGCCTATCTCGTCGTCTTCGCCCCGGCCGTCTCCTCGGACGGGTCGAAGCGGGTGACCTGGAGGAAGTCGAGCTCGACCGGGGTCGAGCGACCGAAGATCGTCACCATGACCTTCAGCGTGTTCCGGTCGAGGTTCACTTCCTCGACCACTCCGGTGAAGTTCGTGAACGGACCGTCGATGATCCGCACGCTCTCCCCGTGCTCGTACACGTGCTTGGGCTTGGGCTTCTCCTGCGTCGACACCACCTGGTTGAGGATCGAGTCGACCTCGTCCTGGGTCAGCGGCGTCGGCTTCTTTCCCGTTCCGACGAACCCGGTCACCTTGGGCGTGTTCTTGACGAGATGCCACGCCTCGTCCGACATGTCCATCTCGACCAGGATGTAACCCGGGAAGAATTTGCGCTGAACCTCGCGCTTCTTTCCGCCCTTCATCTCCACGACCGTCTCGGTCGGAATGCGGACCTCACCGAAGAACGGCGCCATTCCGAGGGCCTCGATACGCTGCTCGAGACTCTCCTTGACCCGGTCCTCGAAGCCCGAGTAGGTGTGGACGATGTACCACTGCTTGTTCGGCTGATCCGACATCAATACCTCAGGTGGCGATTCCGAACTGCGCGAACAGCAGCTCGATCGCCTTGTAAAACGCGAGGTCACAGACCCACAGGTAGACCCCGAAGAAAATCGTCGCTCCGAGAACGACTCCGGTCGTGCCCACCACTTCCTGCCGACCCGGCCACGACACCTTCTGCATCTCCGACTTCGTCTCGCGCCAGAAGGTCTTCATGTTGGGAATCCACTCTTTGACGGGAACCATTTGCGGTTTCTCTCCTTGGACGATTCGTGAAGAAGCTGGCAGGCCAGGAGGGGCTCGAACCCCCAACCCCCGGTTTTGGAGACCGGTGCTCTACCAATTGAGCTACTGGCCTGCACCCGGTTCGGTGACCGGACTACTTCACCTCGCGATGAACGGTGTGCCGACGGTCGAACCTGCAGAACTTCTTCTTCTCGACCTTGTCCGTCATCTTCTTCTTGTTCTTCGTGGTCGAGTAGTTCTTACGCTTGCACTCGGTGCACTGAAGCGTGATGATCTCTCGCTGCGCCGCCATCGTTCACTCCGTTTTCCACTGCCTGTTTTCTACCGCGCGGAGTCTCCTCCCGCGCCGTTCGTTCGTATCTGGAGCCCTCGACGAGATTTGAACTCGTGACCCCGTCCTTACCAAGGACGTGCTCTACCCCTGAGCTACGAGGGCACTGCTCGTTTTCAATTGGAGCGGGAGACGGGATTCGAACCCGCGACCAACAGCTTGGAAGGCTGTGACTCTACCCCTGAGTTACTCCCGCCCGTGTACTTCCAACCGGCACCGCGTCGCCGCGGTGCCGGCGCTTCAAAACATGGTGGAGGCGGATGGATTCGAACCACCGTAGGCCTTAAGCCAACAGATTTACAGTCTGCCCCCTTTAGCCACTCGGGCACGCCTCCGAAATGCAGAGACCGGCGCCTCACTCGGTCAGGCACCCGTCGCTGCATTTCACTGGAGCTGGCGATGGGACTCGAACCCGCGACCTGCTGATTACAAATCAGCTGCTCTACCAACTGAGCTAAGCCAGCGTTTCAAATTTTGTGTGCCAAAAATAGTATTTATTTACTTTCTGTGCAATCTTTTTAGATGATAATTATTAAGACCTCAAACCAAAGTTTCCGGACTCATCAAATACTCTGAATTGAACCATCTTCTGTCTTATTTTTTTAATTAATTCAAATGTTAATCCATTGATTTCGTACTTCTCTCCAGCATTTAATATTTTACCAGTTTTATCAGCAATATAGCCAGCCACGGTATTGTACTCATCCGATTCCTC
>CAZJSF010000019.1:0-23545 GCA_964548515.1 uncultured Thermodesulfobacteriota bacterium | reverse complement strand
CGGCTGGAGGGCGGCGACTGACCGAGCCCTCCCCGGATCACTGCGCGTCCGAGGGACGGGGGGCGCTGCCCCCGCCGATCCGTGCGCCGTCCCGGAAGAGGTGCAGCCCCTGCCGGCGGACTTCGAGCCGCACGGGGGCCCCGACCGGCCCGCTCCACTCGGAAGGGGCCTTCGCCACCACCGGCGCGCCCCCCGGGAGACGGAGGTGAAGGAGGGTCTCGGCGCCGAGGGTCTCTGCCAACTCCAGACGGCCCTCGACTTCCCCGTTCCCCGGCGAGAGGGCCTCGGGCCGGACGCCGAGGGTCACGGCGGCGCCACGGTGCTCGCGCAGATCCTCCCGCCGCCCGAGGGCGATCCGCAGGCCGTCCCCCAGGAATTCGGCTTCCTGCTCGTTCCCCTGCAGGCGTCCGTCGAAGAAGTTCATCGCCGGGGTCCCCACGAAGCCCGCCACGAAGCGGTTGGCCGGGCGGTCGTAGAGTTCCCGGGGCGCCCCCATCTGCTGGATCCTCCCCTCGTGGAGCAGCACCACCTTCTGCCCCAGGGTCATGGCCTCGACCTGGTCGTGGGTGACGTAGAGGATCGTGGCGCCCAGGGTCCGGTGGAGCCCGGCGAGTTCGACGCGCATCGCGCTCCGCAGCTTGGCGTCGAGGTTGGAGAGGGGTTCGTCGAAGAGGAACACGGCCGGATTCCGGACGATCGCGCGACCGATGGCCACCCGCTGGCGCTGGCCCCCCGAGAGCTCCCGGGGCTTCCGCCCGAGCAGCGCCTCCAGCCCGAGAAGGCGAGCGGCGCTCCCGATCCGCCCGGGGATCTCCTCCTTCGGCGTCCTCCGGGCCTTGAGAGGGAAGGCCAGGTTCTCGAAGACCGTCATGTGGGGGTAGAGGGCGTAGGACTGGAACACCATGGCCACGTCGCGCTCCCGTGGATCGAGGCGCCCCACCTCGCGGCCGCCGATGCACACCCCACCCCCGTCGGGGTCCTCCAGGCCCGCCACGATGCGCTGCAGGGTGGTCTTGCCGCAGCCCGAAGGTCCGAGCAGGATGCAGAACTCCCCGTCCTCCACGGTGAACGAGACGTCGTCGAGCACCCGTACCGGACCGAAGGACTTGGTCAGGGAACGCACGTCCAGTCGAGCCACGTTCACTCCTTCAGGGCGCCGGCGGAGAGCCCCCGGACGATCCGGCGCTGGAACAGGAGGACGAGAGCCACCAGGGGCACCGTGGCCACCGTGGAGGCAGCGGCGATCTCACCCCACGGCAGGGTGTACTCTCCTTGGAACAGGGCGATTCCCACGGGGAGGGTCTGGACCCGCCGCTCGGTCATGATGAGCAGCGCGAAGAAGAACTCGTTCCAGGCATAGATGAAGACGAGGATCGCGGCGGTGAAGACGCCGGGGGCCGAGAGAGGCACCACGACGCGGAACAGGGTCTGCAGGCGCCCCCAGCCGTCGACCCGGGCCGCGTCCTCCAGGTCTCGCGGCAGCTGCCGGAAGAAGCTGGTGAGGGTCCACACCCCGAGGGGCAGGGTCAGGGTGACGTAGGGCAGGATCAGTCCCTGGTAGGTGTTGAGCCACCCCAGGGCCCGGAGAATCCGCCACACCGGGCCGGCGATGGAGATCTGCGGGAACATGGCCACGAGCAGGAGGCTGCCCAGGAGCCACTCCCTGCGGGGCACGCGGAGGCGGGCGAGCGCGTACCCGGCCAGGGCCGAGAGCAGCACGGTCACCACGGTGGATGCCCCTGCCACCACCACGCTGTTGCCCAGGTAGTGCAGCAGGTCGTACCGGGCGAAGGCCGACCGGTAGGACTCCAGGGACCCCGAGGGCCACGGTGTCGGCGGGATGGCGGTGACTTCCAGGGGGGTCTTGAGGGAGGTCCCGACGAACCAGAGGAACGGGCCCAGGCTGCCGACCACCGCGAGTGCCGTGGCCGGGGCGAGCCACAGGTGCCGTCGCGGGAGCCTCATCGGTACCCTCCCCGGCTCCTGCGACCCAGCGCCGCCAGGTAGGCCGCGGCGACTGCTAGCGAAACGGCGAATACGAGGACGGACACCGTGGAGCCGTACCCCATGAGCCCCTCGGCGAAGATCTTCTTGTAGCCGTAGAACTGCAGCACGTTGGTCGCGTCGGCGGGGCCCCCCTGGGTCATGACGAAGACCAGGTCGAATACCCGGAAGGAGTCCATGGTCCGGAACAAGAGGGCCACGAGCAGCGCGGGGCGCACGAGGGGAAGGGTCACGTGGCGAAACCGCCGCCAGGCGCCCGCCCCGTCGATGCGGGCCGCCTCGTAGAGTTCGTCGGGGATGACCTGGAGTCCCGCCAGGATGAGGAGGCCCGCGAAGGACGACGTCTTCCAGACGTCCGCCACGACCAGCGCCGCGAAGGCGTAGGTGGGGTCGGCGAGCCACGCCTCGTAGCGCCCGGTGTCGGCACCGAACAGCGCGTAGTTGACCAGGCCGTACCCGTCGTGGAAGAGGAACCGCCACAACTGGGAGGAGACCACCGTGGGAATGGCCCAGGGGATGAGCACGGCGGCCCGCACCGAGCCGCGGCCCGGGAACCTCTGGTTGATGAGCAGGGCGACCCCCAGCCCCAGGAGGAGTTCGAGGGCGGTCGAGGAGAACACGAACAGGAGGGTGGTTCCCAGGGACCGCAGTGCCACGCCGTCGGCGAGCAGCCGGGTGTAGTTCTCCAGTCCAACGAAGGGTTGCCCCAACTGGGGGAGGCCGAGGACGATCCGGTGCAGGCTCAGGTACGCGGAGTGGAGGATCGGGTAGAAGGCGAAGACCGCCACGAAGAGGAAGCAGGGGGAGAGAAGCGCCGCTGCGAACATCTGCTCCCGGGCTCCGGGCCGCGCCACGTTCCTTCGGCTCCCGTCAACGGCCCATGGCCAGGATCCGGTCGACCTCGGCGGAAGCCTCCCGGGCCGCCGCCTCCAGGTCCAGCGACGGGTCGGACACCGCGCTGCTGAAGTAGCGCTGGAGCACGTGGGACAGCGCCGGGTACAGGGGCGTGCGGGGCCGGGGCCGGGCCGTGAGGAAGACGTCCTTCATCGGGCGCAGATGCGGCTGCGCGGCGAGAACCTCGGCATCCTCGTACACGGCCTTCCGGGTCGGCGCCAGGCCCCCCCGGCGCGCCAGCAGGGTCTGCACCTCCCGGCTCGTGAGGAACTCCGCCAGCCGCCACGCCGCGTCCTTGCGAGCCGAGAAGCGGCTCACGCCCACCTGCCAGCCTCCGAGCGTCCCGTGGGAGCTGCCCCCCGGGAAGTGGGGCACCGGGGCGATTCCCACCTTCCCCGCAACCCGGGACTTCTCGGGGTCGCTGGCCACGTTCCACGCGTAGGGCCAGTTGCGGTGGAACACGGCCTTGCCCTGGAGGAACAGGTCCAGGGACTCGGGTTCCTGGTAGGTGAGGACGCCTCGCGGGGCCACAGCGCCGATCAGGCGTTCGCGTACGAAGCCGACGGCCTCCAGCGCGGGCCTCTCCGCCAGCGCGCTGCGCCCCGAAGCCGGGTCCACGATGTGCCCTCCCGCTCCGAGGATGAACTCGAGCATGTCGCACACGAGGCCCTCGTACTGCTTGAACTGCCCCGAGAATCCGTGGATCTCCTCGCCGCGCCCGGCTGCCGCCGCCGAGATCGTCTCGGCTTGCCGCACCAGCTCCTCCCAGGTGGGCGGCGCCGTGAACCCGTGCCGCTCGAGGAGGTCCTTGCGGTAGTAGAGGACGCCGGCGGCGGCGTACAGGGGGATGCCGTAGACCCTCCCCTCGTACGTGTTGGCGAGCACGGCCCCGGGAAGGAACTCGTCCCGTGCGGAGCGTGGGAAGCGCTCGTCCAGGGGTTCGGCCCAGCCGGCCGCGGCGAACTCCGCCGGCCAGATCACGTCCATGAGGAAGACGTCCACGTCCCGGCTCTGGTTCTTGAGTTTCTGGGTGAGCATGTCGTGGAACGCGGTCGACGAGTGGGGCCCGACCTCGCGCACCAGCCGGCGGTCGGGATGGCGCCGCTCGAAGAGCCGGTACACCTCCTCCCAGAGGTCCGGCTGGTTCGGCTTCCAGGTGACGAGCCGCACTTCGGCCTTCGCCGATCGGTCCTCCGCTTCCCGGGAACAGCCGGCACCGAGCGCCGCTCCGGCCGCCGCCACGGCGAGGACCGCGACGGGGAGCCACCGCCGCCGCCCGGCCCCCGCGGGTCTCACGGGCCCCCCGCCGCGGCGGCCCGGGCGTCGAAGGCCTCGATTTCCGCCGCTACGATCGTCAGTTCCCCGTCCCATCGCTCCTCCTGGTCCGCCGCGGCCTGCTTCCAGCAGGCGAGGCTACGCCCGTACTCGCGCCACGCGCCCTCCCGGTCTCCCTTCCTCGCCGCCCGGCGGGCCAGGCCGAGGTGGAGCAGCGCGTTGGTCACGTGCGGGCTCGCGTCCCGGGCGTGGAACTTCCGCTGGGCCAGACTGAGGCGCTTGCGGCGCTCCGCACTCGACTTACCGGAGGCGGCCGGGGCTCCCCCGCCGGGGTCCGGTGCGCCCCCTGCCCCGGGGGTGCCGTCATCCCCCCGGGTGGGACCGGTCTCCGGGGGCCGGCGCACCCCGGACAGAGACCGGTACAGCTGCGGCCTGCGGTGGGCGTAGATCCGCTCGTCGGCCCTCCAGCGGGACACTTCCTCCAGGTCGATCTCGAGCGCGAGAACCCCGGGCTTCCGGCCAAGGGCCGCCACCGTGTCGCCCCGGGGGTCGAAGATCGCGCTCTCGCCGGAGAAGATCGGTCCGGGGCGGTTCGCGTACACCACGAACTGCTGGTTGTCCAGGGCGGCGGAGCTCATCCGCCGGTGGACGAAGCGCGACGGGAACGAGGCCGGCACGGCCGAGATGTTGACGGCCACCTCGGCCCCCAGGAGGGCCGAGGCGCGCCACACCTCGGGGAACGCGGCGTCGAAGCACACGTTGATGCCCACCGGGCCGAACGGCGCGTCGAACACCCGGAGGCGGCGGCCCGGCACGAAATCCTCCGTCCAGTGGACGTGGGTCTTGACGTAGTGCTGCGTCACCCGCCGGTCCACGTAGGTGGCCACGTTCATGAGCCGGTCCCCCGTGCGCCGCATCTCGCCGATGATCACCCGCCCGTCCACGTCCCGCACGTGGCGGTACAGGTCGGAGGAGATGGTGCCGTAGACCGCGCGCATCTTCCGGTACAGGAAGCCCTCGGGCTTTTCCGCGGAGGGGTGGCCGTGGAGGCACAGTTCCGGGAAGACGACGAGGTCGGCGGTCCGGTGGTCCGCGATGAGACCCTTGAGGGTGTCCACGTGGTGCCGGATGTCCCGGGCGTCGTAGCCGACCTGGACGACCCGGACGTCGAGGGCCGTCCCCATCACGCGGCCAGGAACGGAGGGATGTAGCTCTCGCGGATCTCCTGCTCGATCCTCTGGAGGAAGGCGCGGGTTGTCTCTTCGCCGTACGCCGCGTCCCCGTACCGGTACAGGCTCCCCTTGTCCTTCCGGAGGTTCTCCGCGGCGAGTTCCCGGTCGGGGCCGGTCATGCGCCGAGCGGCGATGCGCTCGACGATCCCGTGGATCCCCGAGCCGGACTGGGCCGGGTCCTTGATGCGGAAGGCCAGATAGGCGGGAACTCCCAGTTCCACGGCGGCCTGGCGATGGACCCTCTTGCGCATGCGGTCCTCCTTGCCCTGGATCTTGAGGCGCGGGGAGACCCGCATCGCCGTGTGGATCACGTCCCGGTCGAGGTAGGGGGCCCGCAGCTCGATGGAGTGGGCCATCGTGAGCTTGTCCTCGCGCTCCAGAGTGTCCGTGTACAGGTAGTTCAGGTCCTCCCAGAGCTTCTCGTGGAGCCGCAGGTACCCATCCTCCTCGAGGACGTCCGTGTACCAGGGGTAGCCGGCCCACAGTTCGTCGGCGGCCTGGCCCGTATACATCACCCGGATCCCGTCCTCGGAGGCCATCTTCGCGGCCAGGTACATGGGGATCGCCACCTCCACCTGGAGAAGCCCGCTCTCCTCCACGTTGCGGATCACCTCGGGGAGGAGTTCCTCGACGCCCGCCTCGTCGATGATCGTGTTCTTCAGTTCCAGGCCGAGATCCTCCGCCACCGAGCGGGCGGCCGCGATGTCCCCGGAGTCCTCGGTCCCGGTGCAGTAGCAGATGACGTTGCGGCCCTCCTGCTGGAGCAGCTTCGCGATGAGCACCGAGTCGATGCCGCCGGAGAAGATGACGCCGAGCACCGATTCCTGGAGGCCGACGAGGCGCTTCCGCACGGCCTTGAGCAGCGCATCCTTGTAGAGCTCCACCGCCTCGCCGAAGTCCACCACGTCGATCTGCGGCAACTGCAGGTGGTAGCCCCTCCTCACCTCGGTGGTCCGGTCGTCGAGGTACAGGAGGTCCCCCGGGTGGACCCTCTGGGGTTCGTCCCGACCGTTCCAGAGTGCCTTGCGCTCCGAGGCGAAGTAGGTGACCTCTCCGTTCTGGAGGAAGTACAGGGGCTTCTTCCCGATCGGGTCCCGGGCCACGACCACGGACGACCCGTCCGTGACGGCCATCGCGTACATCCCGTCGAGGAGCCCGATCACCTTCTGGACCGCTTCCAGCAGGTCCCCGCGGTACGTCTCCTCGAGAAGGTGCACCAGAACCTCGCTGTCGCTCGTCGTGTCCCAGTTGTGGTGGTGCTGCAGGAGCGACTTGAGCTTCTCGTAGTTGTAGATCTCCCCGTTGTGGATGAGCGCCAGGGAGCCGTCGCACGCGCTGAAGGGCTGGGTCGTCGCCTCCCGGCCCACGATCTTGAGCCGCGAGTGCCCCAGGGCGATGCGGCTCGGACGCCGGAGTGCCGTGCGCAGGTCGTCCAGTTCCTCCACCCGCAGCACCTCGCCGTCCAGGCAGATCCCGTTGGTGTCGGGACCCCGGTGCTCCATCTTCTTGAGCATGTCGTATACGTCGTCGGACGGGATCTTCCCGCCACGCGAAAAGTGGCCGCAGATCGTGCACATGGGTTTCCTTCTCCTTTTCCGGGAATCGGGCTGGGGGTTGGCGGGGCCGTGGTGCGGTGGGGAGTCAGGCGCCTCGGGCCTGCTCCTCCGGTGACGGCCACGGGGGTTCGGGGATGGGGCCGGCCGCCTCGACCTCGTCGAGCTCCGGCCCGCTCATCATGGAGGCGAGTCTCTGCAGGGCCCCCAGGAGAAACGAGCGCTCCCAGTCGTCGAGTTTGCGGAACCGGTCGAGGAAGCGGCTGTGCAGGGGAGGGGGCGATGTCTCCAGGAGGGCCTCGGCCTCGGTGGTGAGCCGTGCCGTGACCCGCCGGCGGTCCTGCTCGGAGCGGGTCCGCCTCACGAGGCCCCGGCGCTCGAGACGGTCCAGGATCCCCGTGATCGTGGCGTGGCTGAGGCACGCCGCCCGGGCAAGCTCGCCCCCCGTGGCCTCCCCGCGACGGCCCAGTTCGCGGAGCACGAAGAGTTGGGGCGAGGTGAGCCCGTACGCGTGCTGGATGTGGCGGGAGGGGAGGCGCGCGGCGCGCGCGATGCGGCGCAGGGCGACGAGCACCTCCTCCTCGGTGGGGTCTCTCACGGTCTCCATCGTGCCTCCGGAAGCGGATGACTTTAGCACACTAAATAATTTTTCCGCAACCGGCGGCCTGAGTCTTTCTTTGTTGTAGGTATTTTGGGTCAGATGAGGCGGGCCGCTGGGGAAAGGGGTTCCGATATTCGGCAGGGCTCAAACGGATGAGGGGAGGTTGCCCGGGCCCGAAACGACGAGAGGGGCCGCGCGGCGTGCCGCGCGGCCCCTCGGATGCCGGGAACCGGGAGTCGGTCCTACTTATGCCCGCACTTGCAGCCCTGGGCGTGCTCGCACTTGCACTCGGGCCCGCACTTGCACTCGGCCGGGGCTCCCGCCTGGCCGCACTTGCAGCCCTGGGCGTGCTCGCACTTGCACTCGGGGCCGCACTTGCACTCGGCGCCGGCCGCGTGCTGGCACTTGCACTCGGGGCCGCACTTGCACTCGGCCGCCGTACCCTGGGCGCACTTGCAGTCGGGGCCGCACTTGCACTCGGCCGCCGCCGCGTGGCCGCCGTGGCTCTCGGCCGTGGCCGTGGCGACGGCGAAGCCCAAGGCGAGAGAGACCGCGAGGAGCAGGGAGAGGGCGATTCGCTTCATGGGGATCCTCCGAAGGGGGGGGCCTCCGGCCCCGTTTGCAGTTCCGGCAGAAGATAACCGCTACAGCCGAGTCTTGGCAATCCCTATCGCCCCGGTGGGCGGGCCGCGGCCTTGATTCACGGAGTCACGCGCGCTAGAACGGTGCGGGCCGCCCCCGGAAGGCGCTGCGAATCCCGTCGGGGGGCCGCCGCTTCCCTTCGGCCGTCCACTCGCTATACACTCCCGCCCCACTCTCGAACCTGCCGGGGAAATCCATGGAGAACGTACGGAACTTCTGCATCATCGCCCACGTGGACCACGGGAAATCGACGCTGGCCGACCGCCTCATCCAGGCCTGCGGCGCCGTGGAGCAGCGCACCTTCCACGACCAGTTGCTCGACACCATGGACATCGAGCGGGAACGTGGGATCACCATCAAGAGCAACAACATCTCCCTGGGGTACAGGGCGCGGGACGGCAAGGACTACGTGCTCAACCTCATCGACACCCCCGGCCACGTGGACTTCTCCCACGAGGTGCGCCGCGCGCTGATGGCGTGCGAGGGTGCGCTGCTGGTGGTGGACGCCACCCAGGGCGTGGAAGCCCAGACCGTGGCGAACCTCTACCTCGCCATGGAGTACAACCTGAGGCTCGTGCCGGTGATCAACAAGATCGACCTCCCGGCCGCCGACGTGGAACGGGTGCGCGAGGAGATCGACGCGGACCTGGGACTGGACCCCTTCGAGGCCATCGCCATCTCCGCGAAGAAGGGCGTCGGCATCGAGGAGGTGCTGGAGGCGATCGTCGAGAAGCTGCCGCCGCCCAAGGGAGATCCGGAGGCGCCTCTCAAGGCGCTGATCTACGACGCCTACTACGACCCCTACCGCGGGGCGATCCTCCTGTGCCGGATCCAGGAGGGGACCATGCGGCCGGGCATGAAGATCCGCCTCATGCACACCGAGAAGGACCACGAGATCGAGGAGGTGGGCCTCAACCGGCGCGGTCGCCTCAAGGCGGCCGAACGCTCCGCCGGCCCGGTCGGCTACGCGGTCGCGGGGATCAAGACCATCCGCGACGTGGAGATCGGGGACACCATCACCGAGGCGGGCCGCCCCACGGCGGAGCCGGTGCCGGGGTACCGGCCGGCCAAGCCGGTGGTCTTCTCCTCCGTCTACCCCATGGGCAGCGACGAGTACGAGGACCTGACACGCGCCCTGGAGAAGCTCTCCCTCAACGATGCGGCCCTGGTGTACCAGAAGGACTCCTCGGCGGCCCTGGGGCACGGCTTCCGCTGCGGGTTCCTGGGGCTGCTCCACTTGGACGTGTTCCAGGAGAGGCTCCAGCGCGAGTTCGGGATGTCGCTCATCCTCTCGGCGCCTTCGGTGCTCTACAAGGTCACCCTCACCGACGGGAAGTCGCTGGAGGTGGACAACCCCTCCTACTGGCCCGACCCCGTTCGGATCAAGTCCGTGGACGAGCCCTACATCCGGGCCGCCATCCTGTGCCCCGAGAAGTACATGGGGACCGTGATGGACCTGTGCCGCGAGTACCGGAGCGCGAAGCTCACCGTCAACTACCTCGCCGTGGGCCGCCTGGAGGTGATCAGCGAGATGCCCCTCGGGGAGGTCCTCTTCGACTTCCACGACCGGCTCAAGACCGTGACCCGCGGGTACGGCTCCTACGACTGGGAGCCGCTCGAGTACCGGCCCGGCGACATCGTGCGGGTGGACATCCTCGTGAACGGGGAGAAGGTGGACGCGCTGTCCTACCTGGTGCACCGGGAGAAGGCGCGGATCCGGGCCCTGCACTACTGCGAGAAGCTGGCCGACTGCATCCCCCGCCACCAGTTCAAGATCCCCATCCAGGGCGCGATCGGCGGAAGCGTCATCGCCCGCACCAACATCCAGGCGGTGCGCAAGGACGTCACGGCCAAGTGCTACGGGGGCGACATCACCCGAAAGCGCAAGCTCCTGGAGCGGCAGAAGGAGGGCAAGAGGAAGATGCGCATGTTCGGCTCGGTGGAGATCCCCCAGGAGGCCTTCGTGGCGGTGCTGCGCACCGACCAGGGGCAGTGAGCGAAGGCCCCTCCTCCGAGAGCCCGGACTGGGCCGGAGCCCTGGCCCGCCCCCTGTCCGCCCTCGACGACCCGGAGGGCGACGGGGTCCCCCCCGATCTCCCTCCCGTCGTGGACGCCCACGTCCACGTCTTCCCCGACCGCCTCATGGAGGCGGTGCGGCGCTGGTTCGACGAACACGGCTGGCCCGTCCGCTACCGCCTGACCTCGCCGCAGATCGCCTCCTTCCTCCTCGACCGGGGCCTCGCCGGCGCCGTCCTGCTCTGCTACGCCCACCGGCCGGGGATGGCCCGCGACCTCAACCGCTACGCCGCGGGCCTGGCGGAGTCCGACCCGAGGTTGACCGCCCTCGCCACGGTCTTTCCCGGGGAGCCGGGGGCCGGGGAGATCCTGGAGGAGGGGTTCGCGCTGGGCCTCGCGGGGGTGAAGGTCCACCAGCACGTCCAGTGCTTCGACCCCGACGGCCCGGAGTTCCGGGAGGTGTGCCGGACGTGCCAGGCGTGGGACAAGCCCCTGGTGGCCCACCTGGGGAGGGAGCCGCGGAGCCCCGCGTACCGCTGCGACCCCCACGCGGTTTGCGCGGCGGAGAAGGTCGAGCGCCTGCTCCGCGACTACCCCCGCCTGCGACTGTGCGTGCCGCACCTGGGCGCGGACGAATTCGAGGCGTACCGTGAGCTCGCGAGACGGCGGGACAACCTCTGGCTGGACACCACGATGATGCTGTCGGGGTTCTTCCGCGGCATGGAGCCCCCGCCCCTGCGCTCCTACCGATCGGACCGGGTGATGTACGGCACCGACTTCTGCCACCTCCCCTACGCCTGGGACCGGGAGCTGCGGCGGGTCCTCGGGTTGGGGCTGCCCGATGCCTTCCTGGAGCGGTTCCTCGGCGGCAACGCCCGCGAGTTCTTCGGCGCGGAGGCAGGTTAGCCGCCGCCCGCGGACCCCCCCGGCGCGACCCCGAAGCGCGCGGTGAAGTGGAAGGCGCTGCCCCCGGTCGGCGCCGGCTCCACCCAGATGCGCCCGGCCATCAGCCGGACCAGCAGCGAGCAGATCGCCAGCCCGAGCCCGACGCCCTCGTGGGGCCGCTGCGGGCCGGCGTCGGCCTGGACGAAGGCACCGAAGATCGCCTCCCGCTGCTCCGCGGGTACCCCGACCCCCGTGTCGCGCACGGTGAAGTGGAGCCCGACGGCTCCCGGCGCCTCCGACTCGACGTCCACCCGGACGTCGATCCCCCCGGTCTCGGTGAACTTGATGCCGTTGTCCAGCAGATTGCGGAGCACCTGGGTCAGCCGGTCCCCGTCGCCGAGCAGCGTGTCGGGGACCTCCGGGGCCACCGCGTAGTCGAGCGTCAGGCCCTTGCGGCCCGCGAGGATGCCCAGGGAGCGCACCGTCTCCCCGAGAAGTTCCCGCAGCCGGAACGGTCCGACCTCCAACCGGAGCTTGTGGGCCTCGAGTCGGGACAGGTCGAGGATCTCGTCGATGAGGCGGAGCAACTGGCGGCCGTTCCGGAGGACCCGTTCCAGGCTCTGGCGCTGTTCTCCGAGCAGCGGGCCCTCGACCTCGTCCAGGAGGAGTTCGGTGTAGCCCAGGATCGAGTTCATCGGAGTGCGCAGCTCGTGGCTGATGCTGGCGAGGAACTGTCCCTTCAGGCGGTTCGCCGATTCCGCCGCGTCCCTGGCCTCCACCAGTTCCTCCTCGGCCTGCTTCCGGGCCCGCTCCTCCTCCTCCCTCCGGAGGCGCGCGCTGAGGATGGGCGCCGTGTAGGAGGCGACGGCCTCCAGCAGGCGGACGTCCTTCCGTCCGTAGCCGCCCGGCTTGTTCGCGACGGTCACGAGTCCGATCACGGCGCCGCGGTGGAGCAGGGGCACGCTCAGGGCGGAGCGGATCGGGACGTGGCCCTCGGGAACGGAGAAGGGACCCCGGGACACCAGGGACCTTCCCTCCCGCAGGGCCTGGCCCCAGATGCCCGCCCACGTCTCGTGCGGAAACCGGACGTCCCGCTCGGTGACCCGGCAGAGGTCCCAGACGTCCCGGGTCAGGGAGGGGCTCACGAGGGCGCCCGCCTCGTCGATGTACCCGAAGAATCCCAGGGGGCTGGCGAGCGCCTCCCGGATCTGCGCGAGCACCCGGCTGTAGACCTCCTCGTCCGACGAGGACAGGAACGCCTCGGCCACCCGCCCGCGCGTCTCGAGCTCGCTCTGCGAGGCCTTCAGGGCCTTGAGGGTGCGGCGCAGGGTCCGCAGCGGGAAGACGCTCAGGATCGCGTACAGCGCCCCCCCGAAGAGCAGGCTCACGGCGGCCACGAGCGTCGTCTCGCGGAGCACGGGGGCGAGGGACCGGGTCACCTCGATGCGTCCGGCGGGGTGCCCGGAGTCGTACACGATGGCCGAGCGGCTGACCCGCGGTCGGGACAGGGGACCCCCGCGCTCGAGCACCAGCGCCCCGCCGTCGTCGAACACGCTGCGCACCTCGGCCGGGGCGTCGCCGATCCGGCTCTCCAGGAGGTCCACGATGCGCAGTTCCTGGTAGAGCCACAGGCCCGGGTTGGCGCTCGCGAGTTCGCTCAGCGCCTCCGCCGCCAGCTCCGCCTCGATGCGGATTTCCGTGGTCGCGTGGTGGTGCTCCATCACGAGGTACGCCAGGGGGAGGCCCAGGGCTATGAGGCCGCCGAGCGACGCGGAAAGCGCCTGGGTGAGGAGTGCGATGCGCCGTGCGGAAGGGTCCACGGTCACCTCCCCGCCGCCGGCGGCAGGTACCCGGATTCCCTCAGGATCGCCCGCCCGCGGGGCGAGTCCACGAAGTCCAGGAACCGCTGGACGCGGGGGGAGGGTGGGCTCCGGTAGACGAGGTGGAGGGGCCTTCGCCAGGGGTAGTCCTCAGAAGCCGGATCGCCGCCCGGTCCCGCCCCGTCCACGGCGAGGGGCCGGAGGTGCCGGCCCTCGGTCCGGATCAGCGCCAGGGTCGACGTGCCGAATGCTCCGGGGAGTCTCTCGAGCAGGTCCGCGGCGTCCTGGTCCGTGGTCGCCGTGACCAGGCCCTTCCGCCGTTGGGCCGCGCGAACGGCGTCGCGGAGGGCCGGCGAGATCGCCTCCAACACCCGGGTGTCCGAGTCGCTCGGCGGCCTCAGGATGAGCCGGACCGGCGTCCCGTCGGGCCAGGCGAGTTCATCGCCGGAGTAGATCCGGGAGACCCGCTCCAGGGAGACCGCGGTCATTGGCGACCGGGCGGACACCGCGAACACGAAGGGTGTCTCGCCGAGGAACCGGCCCTCCAGCCCTCGTCCCGCCTCGTCCCCCCGGAGGGGCCGGGCGCTGGCGGCCAGGTCGAGCGCTCCCCCCAGCAGGGCGCGGAGACCCCCACCGGTGCCGAGGCTGGGAACGATCACGGCGGCGAGCGCGGGTTCGTCGCCCACCTCGGCTGCGGCCAACGCGCGCAAGGTCCCGAGGGCGCTCCCGTTGCCTCCCATGCGGAGGACGGAACCGTCGGGCGGAGGGGCCGACGCCGCCGTCGAGGCGAGCAGCAGCCCGAGCCCGATCATCGGGCGGAACGGACGAGTCACGTCCTCCCTCCTCGAAAGGTCGCGGACCCCGCCTGTCTAGCGGACGCCGAAGCGGTGTCAAGCCCGCCGCACGCGGTCTGGAGGCCCGCCGCGGGGCGCGGTATGATCATCCCCGGCGAGCCGGGCCCGCCTCGAGGCCGCCGGGCGGGCGGGAGGAGGACGATGGAGGTCGAGGAGCGGATCCGCGGTTTTCTGGAGGCGCGCGCCTTCGGGGTGGTCGGCGCCTCGGCGGATCGGGCAAAGTACGGGAACAAGGTGCTGCGCTGCTACCTCCAGCACGGCCGCTCGGCCGTGCCCGTTAACCCTCGCCGGAAGGCCATCGAGGGTGTGGCCTGCGTGCCGGGCGTCGCCGGCCTGCCGCCGGAGGTGACCAGCCTCTCGATCATCACCCGGCCGGCCGTCACGGAGGCCGTGGTGGAGGAGGCGGCCCGGCGCGGCATCCGGCGCATCTGGATGCAGCCGGGGGCGGAGAGCACGGCCGCCCTCGCGGCGTGCCGGGGCCACGGCATCGAGGCCATCGCCGACGGGAGCTGCATCCTGGTGGTGCTGGGCTACCGGGACGACTGGGTGCCGGAGGGCCGACCCTTCCGCCTGCGAGAGGGAGGTTGGTAGATGGCCGCGGGTTCCCGCACGGAGTTCGCCCCGGCGGAGAGGAGTTCTCCGCGGGAGATCGCCCGGCAGACGCGACTGCTCGAGGGGCTTCCCTACCTGCGCGCGACCCTGGACGCGGTGCCCCAATGCCTGATGATGCTCAACGGCCGCCGCCAGGTCGTGCTGGCCAACCGCGCCCTGGGGCGGTTGCTCCGCCTCGACGACGTGACACGGGTGTACGGGTCGCGCCCGGGGGAGGCCCTGGACTGCGTCCACGCCTCCGACGGAGCGTGCGGCTGCGGCACGAGCCTCTTCTGCCGGGCCTGCGGGGCCGTGGACGCCATCCTCTCGAGCCAGGAGGGCGAGGCGGCCGCCCGGGAGTGCCGGATCCTCCAGAAATCGAGCGGCCTGGCCCTGGACCTCCGGGTCTCGGCCGTGCCCTTCCAGGCGGGCGCGGAACGCTTCACGGTCTTCGCGGTGTCCGACATCGGGGACGAGAAGCGCAGGCACGCCTTGGAGAGGCTGTTCTTCCACGACGTCCTGAACACGGTGGGCAACCTCCGCACCCTCGCATACCTCCTCGAGGATGCGAACGCCGAGGAGGTGCTCTCCTACCGGCCCGTCCTGCGCCGGGTGGCGGACGAGTTGTCGGCCCTGGTCCGCGAGCAGCAGGAGTTCGTGGCGGCGGAGGAGGGGGAACTGACCGTCCGGGTGGCCGAGGTGAGCGCCTCGGCCATGCTCGCCGCGGCCGCCGGGGGACTGGGCGGTCCGCCCCTGGGGCCGGCCCCCGCGGTGGCCGTCGAGGTGCGCCGTCCCGACCCGGACTTCCACGTCGGGACCGACGAGACGATCCTGGGGCGGATCCTGGGCAACATGCTCAAGAACGCGGTGGAGGCTTCGTCGCCCGGCGACTCCGTGACCCTGGGCTGCGAGCGGAGGGCGGACGGGGCGTGCTTCTGGGTCGAGAACCCCGCCTTCATCCCGGCCGAGGTCCAGCTCCAGGTGTTCCAGCGCTCCTTCTCCACCAAGGGGCCGGGCCGGGGGCTCGGCACCTACGGCATGCGCCTGCTGGCCGAGCGGTACCTGGGGGGTAGGGTGACTTTCACCAGTTCCCGGGAGCGGGGCACCCGCTTCGAGGTCTTCCTGCCGGAGCGGCGCTCCGGCGCCTCCGCAGCTCACTGACCGCGGCAGCGGGCCTCACGCGGGCCCGGAGCCGGGGGACGGCCGCCACCGCCCGTCGGTCCCCAGGACCTCGTGGGGACGGAAGCGCGCCTTGTACTCCATCTTCCGGCATCCGTTCACCCAGAACCCCAGGTAGTAGTAGGGGAGGCCCATGGACTCGGCGGCCCGGATCTCCACCAGGCTGCTGAAGGTCCCCAGGCCCCGGGGGGAGTCCGCCGGGTCGAAGTAGAAGTAGACCGAACTCAGGCACCGGGGGGTCACGTCGCACACCCCGACTCCCAGCAGGCGCCCGCCCGCGTCGCGGTAGAGCATCTCGACGGTGTCGGTGGGGGATCGGTACAGGAAGTCGTCGAGATCCTCCCAGGTGCCGACCTCCTCCCGGTCGTGGCGCGCCGCCATGTACCGGGCGTAGAGGGCGCGGCGTTCCTCGGTGAGGTGCGGACGCCCGAAGGATACCGTCAGATCCCGGTTCCTCTTCCAGACCCGGCGCTGGCTGCGGCTGGCGCGGAACGTCGCGACCGGGACGCGCAGCGCGGCACACGCCCGGCAGCCGGGGCAGGCCGGCTGGTAGAAGACCTGACCGGAGCGCCGGAAGCCGGCGTCCAGGAGTTCCTGGTAGGCGGCCCCCGGAAGCTCGGCGCAGCGGAACCCCCGGCTCACCGAGGTGCGGCCTTCCAGGTAGGGGCAAGGGTAGGGCGTCGTCGTGGTGACCGGCAGGTCGAGGGGGACGGGCGGCGCGGGAAAGAGGCTGAAGGTCTGGGGCACGGCCTCGTCCCGGCGCGATTCGCCGGTGCGGCGGGGGTCCGGGCCCCCGGCCTGCCGCTCGGCCGGGGAGGGGATGGACGACGGGGCGCAGTTCACGGTGGGTTCGTCGTAGCACGGGCTCCCGCCGGGCGTCAACGCGGGGGATGGGTCGTTTGGGCCTCCCGGACCGGGGCGGCTGCGGGGGATTTCCGCGGGGACACCGTGCCCCCCCGGGGCTTCGACCCCTGACGCCGGAAAGGCTACGGGGCCGCCGAAGCAGCCCCGCAACCCAGGAGGAAGAGGAGGAAGGTCGCCGTTTCTCGGGACCGCCCGGGGCGCTCCCTCGGTCTCACGGCTTGGTGTAAGCATAGCGCGGCGCCATGAGATCCGGATGAAATCCCCATGAGAAGTCCATGAGAGCCCCGGCGGGGCGGGCCGCCGGAGTCAGAACGCCCGCGCGGCCTCCTCGGCGGCCGCGCACGCCGCTGCCAGGTTCTTCTCCGCGTCGGGGGAGAGGGTTCCCTCCACCCGCAGGGTCCGCGCGTCGGAGAACCCCATGAACCCGAAGATGCACTCCAGGTAGGGCTTCTGGAAGTCGTACCCCGCCATCGGCGACCCGGCCGGGTACTCCCCCCCGCTGGCAAGGAGCAGTTGGAGCGGCTTCCCCGTGACCAGGCCCGAATAGCCCTTGGCCGGGTCGAAGGCGAACGTCAGCCCCGGCTGCACCACCACGTCGAGCCACTGCTTGAGGCGGTACGGGATCCCGAAGTTCCACATGCCGGTGGAGAGCACCACCTTGTCCGCGGACTTCAGGCGGTTCGCCGCCGCGACGACGCGGTCCCACGCCCTGGCCTCGTCCGACGAGTGCGCCAGGCCCCGCATCACCTTGTACTTCCCGGAGGCCGCCGTGAAGTCGAAGGCGGGGAGGTCGGACTTCCACAGGTCCAGCGTCTCCACCGTGTCGGCGGCGTGGGACGCGCGGTAGGCGTCGAGGAAGGCCCGGGCGACGCGGGTGGAGAAGGAGAGCGCCTCGCCCATGGGGCTCGCCTGGATGTGAAGGATCTTGGCCATTGCTTTCCTCCCTGGTACGGTTTGTCCTCCCCCGAGAGGGGGGCGTCGGCTGTGCAACGTACCGAGCGGTCGCCGTCCGTCAAGGGCGGCGAGGGACTCGAGGGGGCGACCTTGGAGGTTGGGAGAGGACCCGTGGCCACGATGGGAGGAGGCGAGCGGCGCGTCGCGGCCCCGCTCGTGGTGCTGGCGGCGCTGGCGGCCGGCCTGCCGGCGTGCCTGCCGGCGCGGCCCTTCGACGAGGCCCGGTGGCGCGCCGCCGTGGAGGCCACCCGGGAGGGCGACCTGCACGCGCCCCACCGGGACGCCGGAGGGGGGTTCTTCAACCCCTGGATGCCCCAGGATCGTTCCGTCTGGGACTTCTGGCGCTGGAAGTTCTCCCGCAGGGGGGGCGTCGCCGAGGCGGCGGGGTCGAGCGACCGGGCCCCCGCGGTGGCGAATTCCGGCGAGTACCTCTCGGAGCCGGCCGGCGCACCCTCCGTCACCCACGTGGGCCACGCGACGTTCGCCGTCCACTGGGGCGGGCCCGTGGTCGTGACCGACCCGTTCTTCAGCCGGCGGGCCGCCATCGTCGAGCGGCTGGTGCCTCCGGCCTTCGGGCCGGAGAGGGTGCCCGACGGATCCGTCGTGGTCGTCAGCCACAACCACTACGACCACCTCGACGCGGACTCCGTGGCCGCCCTGGCGGACAGGGTCACCTTCCTCTGCCCCCTGGGGCTGGGGGAGTTCCTCCGGGGGCAGGGAGCGGCGCGGGTGCGGGAGATGGACTGGTGGGAGGAGGCGGAGGTCGGGGGAACGCGCTTCGTCTGCCTCCCCGCCCAGCACTGGTCGCGCCGCTTCGGACAGGGGTACAACGAGACCCTCTGGTGCTCGTGGCTCCTGGAGCGGGACGGCCGGAGGGTGTACTTCGGCGCGGACTCGGGCTACTTCAAGGGCTTCCGCGAATTCGGCCGCCGGTTCCCGGGCATCGACGTCGCGCTCCTCCCCATCGGCGCCTTCGAGCCCCGCTGGTTCATGCACTACCCCCACATGGACATCCAGGAGGTCCTCCGGGCGTTCGAGGAGTTGGGCGCGGCGCGGCTCGTCCCCACCCAGTGGGGGGTGCTCCAGCTGGGGGACGAGCCCGCGGCGTGGCCGGCGACCGCGCTCCGCCGGGAAGTCGACGGCCGTCCCGGCCTGCGCGACCGGGTGGTGGTCCTGCCCGTGGGCGGGCGCCTGTCATTCGGTGGGGAGGGCTGAGGGCTTGGACCGTCGATCCGGCGGGGTAGGCGGCGGAGCGTGAGGCCTCCCGAGCGCCATCCGGTCTTCGGGCTCCACCTGTGGCGGCTCCTGCCGTTCCTGGCCCCGTACCGGGCCCGGGTGGCGGCGGGGCTGGCGACGAACGTGCTGGCCCGGTTCTTCGACCTCCTCCCCATGCTGGTGGTCGGCCGGGTGGTGGACGCCATCGCCGCGGCGGGCGCGGTCGGGGGCGTGGGGTCGCGAGCCTTCCTCGGCTACGGGGCGGCCGTGCTGGGAACCTTCGCCGGGCTCGCCCTCTTCCAGTCCATCAGCGACTACGCCTGGGACACCCTCGCCCAGAAGGTGCGCCACGACCTCCGGGTGCGGCTCTACGAGCACCTCCAGACCCTGGAGGCGGCGTTCTTCGAGGAGCGTCAGACCGGCGACCTGATGGCGGTGCTCTCGGGCGACGTGGACAACCTGGAGAACTTCTTCTCCGACGCCACCACGAGCCTCGTCCGCATCGCCATCACCTTCCTCGGCACCTACGGGTTCCTGCTGTGGCTCGACTGGCGGCTCGCGGCCCTGCTCTTCGTGCCCCTGCCCTTCGCGGTGCTGGCGGTGCGCTTCTTCGCGACCCGCGTCCAGCCCCAGTACCGCCGCACCCGACAGGCGGTCGGGGCCATCAACAGCGTGCTCGAGAACAACCTCCAGGGGATCGCGGTGATCCAGGCCTACACCGCGGAGGCCCAACAGGCGGCGCGGGTGGCCGAGCAGTCCGTCGAGTATCGGGACGCCGCGATCCAGGCGGCCCGCGAGCGCGCCAGGTTCATCCCCGTCATCTACGGGATCGCGGGCGCCGGGTTCGGCACCCTGATCGGCCTCGGGGGCTGGCTCACCTTCGCCGGCTACGGGCCCTCGGTGGGCGACTACACGACCTTCGTGCTGTTCGCCATGCGGCTCGTGATGCCGTTGTTCGTGTTCGGCATGCTCATCAACCAGTTCCAGCGCTCCGAGGCCTCCGCCCGCCGCATCCTGGAGCTGCTCGACACGCGGCCCCGGGTGGCGGACGGGGACGGCGCCCGGGCCCTGGAGGGTTCCCCGTCCTCGATCGAGTTCGAGGCGGTCCGCTTCGCCTACCCCGGCCGGACCCCGGTCATCAACGGCGTGGACCTGCGGATCGCGAAGGGGCAGGTCGTGGGGGTGGTCGGACCCACCGGGGCGGGGAAGAGCACGCTGGTGAAGCTGCTGCTGCGCTACTACGAGCCGCTCTCGGGGGAGATCCGCGTGGACGGCGAGCCCCTGGAGCGCTTCACCCTCGAGAGCTTCCGGCGCCACGTCGGGTACGTCTCCCAGGACGCCTTCCTGTTCTCCGGCACCATCGCGGAGAACATCCGCCTGGGCGCGCCGACGGCCTCCGACGAGGCCCTGCGGGAAGCGGCCCGGATCGCGGGAGCCGAGGAGTTCATCGTGGACCTGCCGGAGGGTTACGAGACCTGGGTGGGAGAGCGGGGGGTCAAGCTCTCCGGGGGGCAGCGCCAGCGCATCTCCCTGGCCCGGGCCGTGCTGCGCGACCCGCCGATCCTCCTGCTCGACGAGGCCACGTCGGCGGTGGACACCCGGACCGAGGAGATCATCCAGCGAAACCTCCACCGGTTCCGGGCCGGCCGCATGACCCTGGCCGTGGCCCACCGGCTCTCCACCGTGCGGGCGTGCGAGGAGATCCTCGTGCTGGTGGACGGCGTCGTGGTGGAGCGGGGCACCCACTCCGAACTCCTCGAGGCGCAGGGGGTCTACGCCGGGCTCTGGGCGGTCCAGAGCGGGGACGCCGTGGGGCCGGAGCGGGCCTAGCCCGGCTCCCGCGGGGGCGGAGATCGCCCCCGGGGCGGTTCGGCGCGCCCCGACGTCCCGCGCCCGGGTGCCGGCGTCGACGCGGACGGACCCCTTGGTGTAGGATTGTGGCTCATTTCACGCCGGGCACCTTCCCTCCGAGACGATTTCCATGGACCCATCGAACGATCCGAACGGTGCCACCACGGTGCGGGGCGAGCCTCGTCGGCCTCGCCGGCGCCTCGGCGTCTGGGCGATCCCGGCCGGCGTCCTCGGCCTGGCCGTGGGCGTCATCGTCTACGGGGTGGTCCGCACGCCGCCGGCCCCTCCGGCGCGGCCCAAGAAGCTGGCGGCGGTCGAGGTCGCCACCGTCCGCCCGCGGCCCTACCGCGAGGCACTGATCCTCCCGGCGCGGGTCGAGGCGGACCGCGTGGGCGAGGTGAGCCCCGAGTTCTCCGGCAAGCTCGCCCGGTGGCGCGCGGCCGAGGGCGAACTCGTGCGGCGCGGAGATGTGGTGGCCGAGTTCGACACCGCGGCGCTGCGGGCCAGCCTCGACGAGTTCGCGGCGCGGCGTCGGTCCGCCGAGCTGTCCCGCGACCGCGCCCGGCTCGGCCTCGACGCTGCCGAGGTGGGGCTCGCGAACGCCCGCAAGGACGTGCAGGTGCGGGAACTGGCCCTGCGGTCCGCCGAGGCCACCCTGGAGCTCGCCCGCACCGACCACGGCCGGGCGAGTCGGCTGGTGGAGGAGAAGGTCCTGGACCAGGCGCGGCTCGACGCGGCGCGCAACGCCCTGACCCAGGCGGAGGTCGGCGTGGGCCAGGCCCGGGAGGCCGTGGAGAGTGCCGGGCTGGCCGTGAAGGCGGCCGAGGTGCGGGTCGAGGAGGCCAAGGCCGCCCTGGCCCAGGGCGGGGCCGCCATCGCCGAGATCGACGCGTCCGTCGAGTCCCTGCAGGTGCAGGTTGAGAAGTCCCTCCTGCGGGCCCCCGTCGCCGGGTACCTGGAGCAGCACCTCGCGGAGCCCGGAGAGGTGGTGGACCGGGGCGAGGTCGTCGCCCGCCTCTACGACCTGGGCAACCTGAAGGCCGTGGTGCAGGTGCCGGACCGCTACGTGCCGTTCCTCGCCCCCGACAACCCGGCGGCGGCGGAGTACATCCGGCTCAACCGCCCGGACGCGCGGCAGGAGGTCCGGGCCTCCCTCGTGCTCCCCGGGCTGCCCAAGCTCACCGGCGGCGAGACCCAGGGCCTGGAGTTCCCGGCCGAGATCGCGCGGGTGTCCCAGGCCGCCGACCCCCAGAGCAACACCTTCGCCGTGGAGCTGAGGCTGCCCAACCCCTCCGGGGCGCTGCGCCACGGGGTGATCGCCCGGGCCGTGTTGGAATACCTCTACTACCCGGCCGCGATCGTCGTGCCGGTTCGGGCCGTGCAGGTCACCGACGTCGGCCCCCGCGTGCTGGTGGCCGAGGCGCGCGACGGGCGCACCTTCGCCTCGGTTCGCGACATCCAGCCCGCCTCGGTGCGCGACGACGAGGTGCTCCTCCTCTCCGGCCTCTCCGGCGGCGAGCGCCTGGTCGTGGCCGGCTGGAAGGGGCTGGTCGACGGCGAGGAGGTCAGCGTGGTCGTGGCCGACGGCGAGGTCCTCGGCGTGGGCGACGGGGGCCCGACGCCTTGACCCTCACCCGGTTCTCCCTCCAGCACTTCATGGGGGTGCTGATCCTGTGCGTCGGCATCCTGCTGCTGGGAACGCTCGCCTACCGGACGATGCCCCGGGAGAACTTCCCCGACGTGAAGGTGCCGGTGGTCACGGTCACCACCGTGCTCGACGGCGCCAACCCCACCGACGTCGAGACCGCCCTCACCATTCCCCTGGAAACCGAGCTCGAGAACGTCGAGGGCCTCGAGAAGCTGCGCAGCGTCTCCTCCGAGGCTCTCTCGGTGGTGAACATCGAGTTCGACCCCGACGTGGACACCGAGGTGGCGCTGTCGCGGGTGCGCGACGCGGTGGACAAGGCCAAGGCCGACCTCCCCCCGGAGGCCGACGAGCCCATCGTCAAGGAGTTCTCCTTCGCCGGCGAGGTCCCGATCCTCGTGCTGAACCTGGTGGGCTCGGAGCGGGTGGCCCTCTCCGAGCTCAAGGACCTGGCGGACAAGATCGAGGACGAGCTGAAGCGCATCCCGGGCGTCCTCGACGTGAAGATCCGGGGCGGCCGCGAGCGGCAGGTGCTCGTGGAGGTGGACCCCGAGCGCCTTCGCTTCTTCCGGCTCACCCTCTCCCAGGTGCAGGCCGTGCTGGCCGGCACCAACCGCAACGTCTCCGCCGGGGTGGCGGAGGGCGGGACGACCCGGGTCGTCATGCGGCTGCCCGGGGAGTTCGAGTCGCCCGCCGAGATCTTCAACCTGGTGGTCGGCCAGACCGACCGGGGCGTCCCCGTGTACATGCGCGACGTCGCGACGGCGCGCTACAGCTTCGAGGACGAGACCTCCCGGGCCCGCTTCTACGACTTCACCGCCCCGGACGGGGAGACGCCCGCCGGGGCCTTCCGGGAGCCCTCCAAGTCCATCAGCATCGAGGTGATGAAGAAGAGCGGGGAGAACATCCTCGACGTCGTGGCCACCGTGCACGACGCCGTGGAGAGCCTCGCGCTGCCGCCCGGCGTGCGGGTCGTCACCGGCCTCGACACGTCCAAGGACGTCCGCATGATGCTGGCGGACCTGGAGAACGGCATCGGCACCGCGCTCATCCTGGTCCTCCTAGTCATCCTGGTGGGGATGGGCGGCCGCAACGCGCTCCTCGTATCCTTCGCGATCCCCTTCAGCATGCTCCTCTCGATCCTGGTGCTCGACCTTCTGGACATCACCCTGAACACGATCACCCTCTTCTCGCTGATCCTGGCCCTGGGGATGCTCGTGGACAACGCGATCGTGATCGTCGAGAACATCTACCGGCACCACGGCATGGGCCTGTCCCGGCCGCGGGCCGCCCTGGTGGGGACGAGCGAGGTGGCGTGGCCCGTGATCGCCTCCACGGCCACCACCATGTGCGTCTTCGTCCCCCTCATCTTCGTCTCGTCGAGCGGCGGCGGTCTCATGCGGTTCATGACCGACCTGGGCGTGACGGTCTGCGTCGTGATGGTGGCCTCCCTTCTCGTCGCCCTCACCG